>JAKUUO010000001.1 GCA_022448665.1 Candidatus Thalassarchaeum betae
GAGCGGGATTGAGGCCGCTGACCTCAGTCTGACTGAGCCGATAGTCGTCATCGGACTACTAATCGGTGGTGCGTTGCCATTCGTCATCGCCTCGATGACGATGACAAGCGTCGGCAAGGCGGCCGGGGAGATGGTCACCGAGATTCGTCGCCAGTTCCGCGAGATTGACGGTCTGCTAGAGGGCAGAGAGGGCGTCAAGCCCGACAGTGCTCGATGTATCGAGATCTCGACCCAAGCCGCGCTCCGTGAGATGGTGGCTCCGGGACTGACGGCAATTGCTGCTCCTGTGATTGTCGGAACTGTACTCGGCGCGGCAGCCCTTGGCGGGCTTCTGGCTGGAGCTCTCGTGACCGGTGTGCTGATGGCGCTCTTCATGGCCAACGCGGGCGGCGCTTGGGACAACGCGAAGAAGGCCATCGAGCAGGGGCACATCGAGGGTGCTGCGAAGGGCGATGCTTCTCACGATGCAGCGATCATCGGCGACACCATCGGCGACCCGTTCAAGGATACCAGCGGGCCTTCGCTGAACATCCTGATCAAGCTGATGTCGATCGTCGCGGTCGTCATAGCCCCCGGACTGAGCCTCACAGGAATGCTCTGAGACGGCGATTTCTGCCTGCGTCAGTCTCATGACTGACGGCAAGGACGGCTACCCATGCGCGCGGCGCTGAGTATGGCCCTGTCGGCCCTTCTGATGGCCACGGCGCTCTCCGGCTGCTCGGGCATCAGCGGTATCGTCGGAGGCTCTGATTCCGTCGAAGTCCCAACCTGGGAGGTCGGCGATTGGTGGCTGTACACATTCTCGACCCCTGATTACACCGACGACACAGCGCGACTGGTCGTCGCATCGGTCAGCGAGGAGAACAACACCTCCTACATGCTTGCCATCTCGAGCCTGACCGAGGCCCGCAGACACGCGGTGCTGAACCACAACCCGTTCCTCGGAAGGATGACGCAAGAGGACCTCAGTGCGTACGAGAACGACGAGGCTCAGACTGTGATGGACTTCCCTCTGGAGGAGGACAAGACATGGGGCTTCACGCTGTTCTCCATCGAATGGAGCGCCAGCGTCTGGGGCATCTCCGGGAACTCGGTGACTATCGGCGCCAACGCGGATGACGGCTCCCATCTGGAGTACGTCTACGATGGTGATGTCGGCTTCTTCTCGACCTTCGTTTGGACCGACTCCTCCGGCGTCCAGCAGATGCGGATGATGCTCGCCGACAGCGGCGGGGGGCATTCTGGCGATGTCTACTTCGTCCGTGGCGGTGACCTGTACTCCGACGTCTGGGAGGACACGGGTCCGGATGTCGAGGTCCGTGACACTTTCTTCGTCAGTGACCATCCCTCAGACGGCGAGTGGGACGAGATGATCTACTTCCTCGACGCCGAGTGCGGCGGCGGCTCCTCCACAATCAGTCTGACACTGCGAGACCACGGGTCGCTCTCCGCTCTCGAGAGGGTCTGGGGCCCGGGTGCCAGTGAGAGCGGTACCCTGGGGACTATTCCCTACCCTTCCGAGGAGTACACCCTCACAGCGACCTTCACCGGCGACAGCTACCTCCGTCTCAAGATAGCCGGAGGAATCACCAGTTCTTGGACACTCTAGAGGTACTCCAGCAGGTTGTCCGAGCCGCCAACGAAAACTGGCTCATCCCCCCTCAGGTCGAAAACTACCGGTACGGTCCTGTGCCTAGTCTCGGCTACAAGATCCTCCCTTAGTCCCTCATAATGATCCAGATTGACCTCGGTGTAGGTCAGACCGTGTGCATCCAGAGTTCTCTCCGCGAGCGTGCAGTAAGGGCAGATGGTCTGGCTGAAGAACAGGAAGTCCGTCTCCGCGGACTCGAGGTGCTCAAGCACTTGTGACAACCGTCTCGTCCTCCTCGTACCACGCCTCCGGCCTCTCCCCGAAGTCCCCGTCGAACTCATCCTCACCGTCACCAAAGCGTCCCTCGAGGACCCTGTCGACCTCATCCGGGTCGATGAACCAGAGCAGTACCACGGTGAACAGTGTTAGCGCGCCCCCGATGTAGAGGCAAGTGACGTAGTCGAACCTCTGGGTCATGTTGCCCGTGAACAGGTACGCCATCACTGCTGAGAGGTTGAACATCGACATGTAGGCCGTGAACTGCGAGCCGCCGGCCTTGCTGAAGGTCAGCCTCATGCATACGGCTATGACGCAAATCCATGCAACTCCGTTGATGACTGCGCGAACGCACAGGTAGGCTACCATCATGTTCGTATTGGTCCAGTAGTCGCTCAACAGAGCTAGTGCGGCGTTTGACAGAGCGAGTAGTGTGAAGCCTATCATCGAGACCTCTCTGACTCCGAACCTGTCTCCTAGAATACCTCCGACTATCTGTCCGACCATCATGAAGGCGATGACCACGCCGCCGACGATTGCGTTGTACTTGGTCTGAGACCAACCTGCCTCGTTGATGAAGATGTCAACCACAATCGGATCGGTGAACAGGTAGAGTTCGGCCAGCAAGCACAGGAAGATTAGGATGAAGGACGAACGCGTTGAGAAGCCCTTGACTATGTTGTAAGCTGTTTCAGATGCAAGGGCCGATACTGGCAAGGGATTCCGAATCCGGGGTATATTGGCGCCCAACCACTCTGCCACCAAGAGAATGGCTGAAATTAAGAATGTCCACTTTCCAATTGTTTTGAGAGGAGAAGCCACATCTCCGAATGTAATTTCCCAAGCCTCGGTAAAGCTGCTAGTGAGTACGTGTAGGATAGCGAAAAGTCCCCACAATAGGAAGAAAGAGATGCTCGCCCACAGGATGGTTGAAGCTGGAGATATCCTGTTATCGTAGAGATTTGTTGCGACCCATCGGGCTTGCCTGAATTCCTCCGGGTGATCCTCCTCCCACAGAAGGGCCGTCTCGGCTTCTATTGCCTCCTCGGTCTCTGCGTACCAAGCCTCCTCTACCTCTTCCTGCTTGCTCCATGGGAACAGTCTGTCTCCTGGTCTCTCACGCAGGAAGAGGGGCAGCATCATAATCAGAATCAGTAATGGGAGCTGAACCATTATCGCCGATTTGATTCCGAAAGGAACGACCATCATCCCGAGGATTGCGCCTCCGAAAATGATACCGCCGCGCTTGGCGGCGAACATCAGACCGTTGACCGTGGCCACTTCATCCGGCTGTAGTATGTCGACTGCGAGGGCGTCAACGCTGACATCCTGCAATGATGAGAACAGGTTGTGGACGAACAGCAATATAGTGACCAATTTTATCGAGGCGACGAGATCAGGAACGAAAAGCAAGGTGGCTAGGGAGATTATCATGCCCGTCTCGGCGAATAGAATCCACGGACGTCTTATTCCGAATTGGGGGAATCTGATCATATCGATAACTGGCCCCCAGATGAATTTGAAGGTCCATGGCAGGTATACTGTAGCAAACAGTATGGCGATTTGCTCTACGGCGATTCCATTGGTTACTAGGAATGCTACGAAGGCCACATTTGCGAATCCCGAGGGGAGACCCTGTGCGACATAGAGAACACAGAGAGATACATAGCGCCTCATCTTGCTCTCAGTTAGCGCGCCGCCCTCTCGCCACGAATCCCTACCATTCCGCAGGGCTGAGGGGATGTGCTTCACAAAATTCCTGTATCGGGACAATCTGCTAATTCGAGCCATGGCGAGGTCCTCGAGGGGCACAGCGGACCTCGAGAAGTTTGCTCGGAACTTCTCGTCCCAGCGCTCTGTGACCATGATGTAACCCAGGAAAGCCAGTACCATTACGAAGGGGACGAAGAAGACGTACGAGCCGAAAGAGGTCAGGCCCTCGGCGGCTCCATCTATTGCCATCTCATCGATTAGGACTACTCTGCGAGCGTCGATTGGCGAGATGCTGTCATCGGTGACTTTCAGCCTAGCATAGATTGTCGAGTTGCCTGATTCAAGGTGGGGGTCGAGTTTGACTCTCCAGGTCGCCCAGTCGCCGTTCTTCGAAAGGTCTGCTGCACCCTTCCACTCTCCGCCGCCGACCTTGACCTCTACCAGTCCCAATCCCGGAGCGCCGCCTGATGTGGTTCCGGCGATATAGCTCTCATTGCCGATCTCTTGCAAGGTGATGATGTCCATCGAGACGTTCAGGGAACGGTCGATGCTGCCTGCAGCCTCGACGAAGGCGACGGGATCTGCCTGCCCGTAGCCGAACTCGTTGTCAGGGCGGGTCTCGAGCAGGCTGCAGTCGTTGAATCCGGGGTCGTCTAACAGAGCTATCTCCCGTTCAATCGAGTGGGCACCGATGATGTCCTTGAACTCGGTAGTGGTCATGTCAGGGTTTGCCTGTATCATCAGCGCGGCTATTCCTGCCATCAGCGGCGTGGCCATGCTGGTGCCGGACTTGCTGGTGTAACCGTCCTTGGTGGCTGCATCCGGGGCCATGATGTTCGAGCCTATCGTGGCCACATCGGGCTTCACTCGCAAATCGGAGGTGTAGCCTCTGCTGCTGTAGATGGCGAGGCCGAGGTCCTTGTCGAGAGCGGCGACGGTGACGGGCAGTCTAGCGTCGCCGGGGCTGTCAATGGTGTTGCAGCCGGCGAGAGTGGCGCCGCCGAACTCATTGCCCGCGGACAGCGTGGTGATGATGCCTGCCTCGACCACCATGTCCATCTGGCGGCTCCAGGCCGAGTTGCCGTCGTTATCGACGTGAGTCTCGAACTGCTGCTCGCCGAGCGAGGAGGTGAGGATGTCGATACCATGACCTCCCGCGGTATCCTTGTTGTCGATAGCCCACTGGGCACCCTGCATGATATCCTCGATATCGCCGTCGCAGCACGATAGGATGTTCACCAGATAGGCACCGGGGGCTGCACCGATGTAGCGCAGTCCGGTGCTGGGGTCGGTCTGTCCCCCTCCGGTGCCGGCGACGATTCCGGCGACGTGGGTTCCATGGGTGCCAGAGTCGTAGGACTCTGCGGGATCGTGCTCCTCGTCTGTGAACACAGCGTCGAAGAAGGCGATGATCTTCGGGTCGCAGTCAGCTGGAATCGGATCTGGGTTGGGGTCGAGAGGGTCCGGAGGGTCATCGAGGCAGGTGAACGGGTCGTCGTCCATGTCGTTGAGCCCCTCGTGGTCACCTCGGATCCCGGTGTCTAGGACCGCTATCACTGAGCCTGTGCCATCGAGGCCGAGGTCGGTCCAAACCTGATCGACCCCCATGGTCGGAACGGCTTCGTGCATGTTCGGCTCGGCGAGTCCTAGGTCCTCGACCATCACGACGCCGGGAAGGGCGCGGACGCCCTCAGGGTCGAGGAGCGCCTCGAACGGGGCGGTGGCAGAGACCGTGTCGAGGTAGGCGAAGCTGAAAGTCACCACGACTCCCAACTCCCCGAGCGCCGAGACATCGGCGTCGGTGGGATGGTGGTCGTAGTCGACGAACACCCTAGCGCTCCCGGCTGGTGCTCTCCTCCACCAGTCCTGCTGGACGTCAGCGGGCTGCTCGAGCAGCCACTCCAGCCTGTCATCGAGCTTGTTGGCGTCCTTGTCGCGGCTCCAGTACAGCCACCAGTTTGGGTGCACGTCCGATTCGACCGAGGCGCTCCAGTTGCCCTCAGCGTCGAATCCACCGGCCTCTTGATGTGCCATTATCGTCGACGATGCAATGGGAATCAGGAAGAGCAGGACTATTGCCGAGGCCAGTGCTCCACGGCGTCCTGCCATGGGCAGGACGAAAGTGGGGTGGTGTTTGAGACTTAGGTAGTCAACAGTCGTCAACTGACCTTCATGCCCTCGTCGTCGTAGTCCCATTCGATGATTTCCCAACCTGCCTGCTCGATGACGGAAACAGCCGTACTGATGCCCATGGGGGAGCAAAGCAGGCCCACGGAGCCGCCGCCGCCCGCACCCAGTGCCTTCCAAGCGACCACCGAGCCCGACTCGAGAAGAGGGTCAATCACGCCTCGGAACGGATCGTGGATCGCTGGATCGAGCATGTCGACTCCTTTGCAGATATCTTTCAGTGCCTGGACCACGAGTTCGCGTCGGTCACGCTGAAGCCCTTCAGCCATAGTTCGCGCGGCCCCTCTGATGAGGTGCAGTCCCCCGATTACCGACTCGTCACCCTGATCATAGCGCTCCCATACCCCGGAGTGCATGTCGCCC
Source organism: Candidatus Thalassarchaeum betae (assembly GCA_022448665.1). Taxonomy (GTDB): domain Archaea; phylum Thermoplasmatota; class Poseidoniia; order Poseidoniales; family Thalassarchaeaceae; genus Thalassarchaeum. The sequence continues at coordinate 6,131 of JAKUUO010000001.1, forward strand.
GAGGTGTGCTCGATCCCAGTGTAGGCGATGATGAAGTGCTTGCGCAACCAGTTTCTCGCCGAGCGCATCGGCTCGAATGGAATCTCTTCGACCTCGTCACCGATGAAGAGCATGTGGTTGAATCCACCACGCGCGGCGGCCCACTGGTCCTGCCTGCCGCCACGGTTCTCGAGAAGTGCCTCGAACTGGAAGGCGATCTCGGCGATGTCCTCAGGGCTCTTGCCACCTCCAGCGATGGTCGCAATCAGCCCGACGTTCATCGCTCCACTCGTCCCGAGACCCGAACCTGTCGGGATGTCGCTGCTGTACTCGACCCGTATCCGCCCATCCGCGTCCTTCTCCATGACGCTGCGGATGTATCGATTGATTGCGAAGTTGACGACCTCGCCTCCGAAATCACCCGTGTACGGCTGGACATCTGTCCACCCTCCTGCGAGGTCGACTCGGACAGGAACCACTACTTCCACGCGTTCCGCCATCGAACGAGGCAAATCTCCGACCCATGAGAAGGATTCGGTCTGCGACCGAAAATAACGGGTAGGTAAGGCCCCTCCGGCATACATGGTCTCCGGCGTGGAGCAAGCCGTCGCCGCATTCGCCGCAGGGAATCCGGTGATGGTGTTCGACTCCGCCTTCAGAGAGCGCGAGACTGACCTGCTGTGGCCTGCCGACGCGGCCATGCCCGAGGTGATGCGCACTCTGCGGAGGGACTGCGGAGGCCTGCTCTTCCTCGCTGTTGGCAACGAGGTCGGCGAGCTCTTCGGGCTACCGTGGCTGCAAGACATTCACTCGCATCCGGCTCTGGTCGAAGAGAACCCAGTTCTCGCCGAACTGGTGACCGACGACCTGCAGTACGACACCCGCTCGGCGTTCACCGTGTCGATTAACCACAGGGACACTTACACAGGAATAACCGACCGCGACCGCGCTCTGACCACCCGGAGGTTCGGTGAGTTGGCCGGTGAGTTGCTCGCGAGCGGGGTGAGCGGTGGGGAGGCTCGCGCTGCTCTCGGAGCAGAGTTCCGCACCCCTGGTCACATCCCGGTGTGCAGAGAGTCACCTCAGGGCCTCAGGACACGTCAGGGCCACACAGAGTTAGCAGTTGCTATCGCGCGGCTCTCGGGGCACTCTCCATGCACCATCGGAGCAGAGATGCTGCAGCCTGACGGCGACGGCGCTCTACCTGTAGAGGACGCCAGAGAATACGCTCGGAAGAACGGCATACCGATGATTACCGGGGCCGACATACTCGAAGCGTTTGGGATAGACGAATGAGCGAAGGATTGAGACTGGTCTGCATGACTGAGGGTGTGAGAGCATGGTCCGCGTGATGGCAGTCGGCGTCTTCGACCTCCTTCATGCAGGGCACCTGCACTACGTCGAGCAGGCTAAGTCACTGGGTGATGAGTTGGTCGTAGTGGTGGCTCACGATGACACGGTGCGCAAGCAGAAGCACGAGCCAATCACGGACCACGACCTTCGTTGCAGGATGGTCGCTGGGCTGAAGCCGGTGGACGAGGCCATCGTGGGTAATCCCCCTACCTTCCCTATCTTCGACATCCTCGATGTCGTCAAGCCCGATGTGATTGCTCTGGGTTATGACCAAAAGCACTCGATTGAAGCCATTCGATCAGGTTTGGAGAGCCGCGGCCACGGCCACATCGAGGTCGTCAGGGTCGAAGGGCTCTCTGATGACTTAGATGGAACTCGTAAGATCATCTCTAGAATCCTCGACATCTGGCATGGTAACGAAGGCGGCCCCTACGAGGAGGATTGAGATGTTCACTGGCATCGTTCAGGGCACCGGAGAGGTGACCTCGATAGCGGATGGCGACTCAGTACGTCGCTTCTCCATCAAGATGTGTGGTCTGAGCGATGAGCTCGAGATGGGTGCTAGCGTATCCGTCGACGGCGTCTGCCTGACTGCTACCGGGATGGACGGTAGCACCGTAGACTTCGATGCGGTACCCGAGACGCTGGAACGCTCGACACTAGGTGGTCTGGATGTGGGTGATTCAGTGAACCTCGAGCGGGCCCTGCGTATGGGTGACGAGTTGGGGGGGCACGTCCTGTCTGGGCACATCATGGCCACGGCGGAGGTGCTGAGTCACACCGAGGTCGGCGAGGGTGTCGACATGGGGATTTCCATCCCGTCTGGAATCAGACCGTTCGTGATGGAGAAGGGCTTCATCGCCGTCGACGGAATCAGCCTCACCGTCGGTAGTGTCAGAGCTGAGTCATTCGATGTACACTTGATTCCGGAGACTCTAGAGAGGACCACCATTGGCAGCAAGGCCGAGGGCGCCTTGGTGAACATCGAGGTCGACCCGATGACTCAAGCGGTGGTCGAAACCGTCGCCCGAATGCTGGAGTCGGGAAGATGAATCTCGGAATCGTCTGCGGTGCTTTCCACCGCGAGCACGTCGAGAAGATGCTTGAGTTCGCCCGTGATGAGACCGAAGCCAAGAACTGGGAGGTCGCCGATGTGGTTTGGGTGCCCGGCTCTATGGAGGCGCCTCTGGCTCTCGACAGAATGCTTCAGCGAGAGGATGTCGATGGCGCTGTGGTGCTCGGCATCATCGAGCGGGGGCAGACCGATCACGGGCTCGTCATGGGGCAGTCCGTGACCAAGGCGATCATAGAGTTGCAAATCTCTCACAACAAGCCGATCGGGCTCGGGATAATCGGCCCGGGCGCTGAGCCCGAGCACATCGAACCGCGTCTGGAACCGCACGCTCGCGCCGCTGTCGGCGCGGTCGCGGCGATGGTAGAGTAATCACTGCCGAGTCGCCTTGAGAGTGAAAGACAGTGGTATCGGTACCTGCCCTTCCTTGAGTCGCCAGTAGTTCGGGCCCGATGGCTCAAAGAACTCAGGCCATGGGGTGAAGAAGAGTTCGTCGCGCTCGTTGAGGGAGTCGATACGGAAGCCATTCTCGAGTAATGCGTTGATGACCGTGTCGTACCTGTATTCCCAACAGTGCGTGGTGCGCTCTATGCCGGTCTCATAGGAAGCGTAGCTGCCCTCTCCGATCTCCGATATCGGACCCTCGTTGAAGAGGTCGTATTTCGGAACCAGCCGAGGCCCGTCCGGCCCCTCCTCCACATCGAGGATATTGACCATTGGAGTGCTTTCCTCGAGATAGAGCACACCACCCTGCATAAGCAGAGCGGCGCATACCCGGGCCCACTCGCCGAGGTCAGGCAGCCAGCACAGCGCGCCTCTGCCCGTGTAGATGATGTCGAACTGCTCTCCATCAAGGGCCTCGACGGCATCACTGACTCTGCTAACAACGAATCTCGCGTCGTCGAATCCGAGGATGCCAGCGAATCGCTCGGCCTCGATGATGGCGTTCGGTGAGAAGTCGAGTCCGGTAACCCTCGCGCCCTCGCGCGCCCACGACAGCGTGTCGGTGCCGATGTGGCATTGCATGTGAAGCAGAGACTTGCCCTCGACCGAGCCCATCTCCTCGATCTCCCACGGGGCCAGCTTCGACTCGCCTGCAATCCACTGCTCGATGCGGTAGAACTCGGCACCACTGCCCTGCGCATGCTGATGGGCCAACGCATCCCACGACTCCAGGTTCTCCCGTATTCCTTCCTCATCGTCGGCTGGAGGCGGTGCTGGTCTCCAAGCCATGCGCACGCGTCAAGTAGACCCGATGAAACCCTATCGGCGACTCGGAGAGGCCGTCATTCCTCGATTTCGATGCCCTGTGCAATCATCATCTCGGCCTCGAGCACGGTCTGGCGCACCGCCATGACCGTGTCTGGAGTGACCGAGATTGAGGATATTCCACAGTCGACGAGGAACGGTGGGAACTCACTGGGGTGGTCGCTGGGCGCCTGACCGCAGATGCCGATTTCCAGCCCTCTCGAGGTGAATGCGTCGATGGCGGTGCGGATCATCGACTTGACTGCCGGTGCACGGGCGTCGACTTGGTGCTGATAGCCCTCGAGGTCGTCCCTCGAGACGGCGTAGACGGTCTGTACGAGGTCGTTGGTCCCGATGGAGCCGCCTGACAATTGCATCTTATCGATGAAGGCATCTGCGTCGATGACGTTCGAGGGTAGCTCGACCATGACGAACAGCGGCACCCCGTTGCTGGGCCCTATCGCGTACTCCTCGAGCAGGTCCTTCACCGCCTCACCCTCCTCCGGGGAGCGGCAGAACGGCACCATCAGTTGCAGGTTCCCGAGGCCGAAGTCGTGTAACACCGAGGCCATGGCCTCGCATTCCATCTCGAAGGCCGGCTTGAAAATCGGGTCGAGGTAGCGCGAAGCGCCTCGCCAGGCAATCATCGGGTTCTCCTCAACTGGCTCGAATACGCTTCCTCCAAGCAGGTCGCGGTACTCATTCGACTTGAAGTCGGAAAGTCGGACTAGGACCGGTCGCGGGTGGAAGGCCGCGCAGATGAGTCCGACCCCTTCTCGCAGTTTGTCGATGAACAAGCCTCGTGGGTGATCATAGTTCCAGCACCGCCTCTCGATGGCGTCGACGACTTCCCTGAGGTTCTCCTCTGGCTCTTCGACAAGATTGCGGGCGAACGGCTCCAGATTGGGGTCGGTCTCACCGGTCTCGAGGTATCTCTTGAGAGAAGAGTGGTGAACGAATGCGAGAGGGTGAATACCTATCTCGCCCGAGAGTACGAACTCGATTCGAGCCAGCCCAACGCCTTCCACAGGGAGTTGCGAGTCGACCAGTGACTTGGTAGGGAATCCTACGTTGAGTTTGATCTTGGTCTTGAGCGGGGTCGAGGTGTCGACCTTGTGCTCGACGATATCAAAGGGATGCACGCCATCGAAAATGTACCCTGTATCGCCCTCTGAGCAGGAACCGGTGACTTTTCTCGTGTTCTCGAGCTTGAGGGCGTCGGCGCATCCGACGATGGCGGGGATTCCAAACTCTCGTGCGATAATAGCCGCGTGGCTGGTCCTGCCTCCCTTCCGAGTGACTATCAGAGAGGCTTCCTTCATCATCGGCTCCCAGTCAGGGGTTGTCATCTCGGTCACGAGGACGTCCCCCTTCTCAAAGACGAGTTCGTCCCAGGGGATGTCCTCGATCCCTTCGCCGTCGGCCAGTCTCTTCTGCAGGGCACGGCGGCGCTCGATGACCTCTCGATAGGAGTTGTAGATCCGGACGGGGCCGGAGCCGATTCGCTTGCCCACGGCTTGGCCAGTCGCCAGCACGGAGCCCTGTTTCAGTCGCTCGACCAGAGCAGGGTCCATCTCGTATCGGATAAGCACGTGCGAGGAGGCTTTGGCGTGGACCGTCTCCGGTCTAGCTTGGACAATGTACAGGCTGCCATCGCCACCGTCCTTGGCCCATTCGATATCCATCGGCATGCCATAGTGCTGCTCTATTCGGAGCGCCATGTCGGCTAGCCGCTTGCACTCGCCGTGATTCAGAACCCAATCCCTGCGCTCCGAGAACGGCACTTCCTCGATTGTGGTAGCACGGACGCCGTCACTGGCATAGACCATCCTCTGGTCCTTGCTCCCGAGGTGCCGGTGGACGACTGCGAACTTGTCCTTCAGCAGGCCCTCCTTCCAGACTGTGTAGGTGTCCGGTGAGACCGTACCCTGTACGATCAGCTCGCCGAGGCCGTAGGAGGCTGCGATGTGGACAACGCCATCGTGGCCGGAGTCGGGGTCGATGGTGAACATCACGCCCGAGGAGGCTAGATCCGAGCGGACCATTTTCATGATGACGACGCACAGTGGGCTAGCCAGTGGGTCCATCCCCCTGTCAAGCTGGTAGCAGATGGCTCGTTCGGTGAACTGACTAGCGACGCACTTGCGCCAGTGCAGTACCACGTTCTTCTCACCATGGATATTGAGGAAGGACTCGTACTGGCCAGCGAAGGAGGCGTCCTCGGAATCCTCGGTGGTGGCAGACGAGCGAACGGCCACGTCTGTGCCCTTACCGTACTGCTCGCAGAGCATCCTGTATGCATGCCCCACTGCGTCGGATACCGACTCGGGGACGGGGGTTTCGAGGACCAGTGCCCTCGCGAGTTCCGCTCTTCCGTGCATATCCAGCGAGGCGTGCCGGTCTGAGCCCTCGATGCAGACTTTCAGTGCATCAGACAGAGTTGGTTGGATGATGGCGAGGCTCCTGATGTGCTCTATCCCTTCGGTCTCCACGACTTGGTCCCAGGTACCTGGTGGGACTTCTGCCTCGACGAACTCGTGGTAGCTGTGCGAGGTCGTGTTGTAGCCGTTCGGTATGTCGACTCCTGTGGCTCTGAGATTGCAGTACATCTCGCCGAGGGAAGCTCCCTTTCCACCTACCGCAGACGCGTCCTCGCGGCCCACCTCATCGAACCATAGTATGTGTGAAGCCGTCCCCATGAATTCCCAGTTCCCCATTGGCCCACTATGACCGAACGGCAGTGACAATTGACGCCAATTAATTGTTGAGTATGGAGTTGGGGGCCAGATTCGAACGATAACTGCGGAGCATGGTTGAAGGACGTCCCTCGATTGGCGATGCCCGTGGGCGATGGAGTGCGCAATGTGATAATCATCGGCTCCGGGCCTGCAGGCTACACTGCCGGTCTATATGCCGCCCGNGCGCTGCTCGATCCNCTAATGTTCGCTGGTTACATGTCCGGCGGCCAACTCATGCTGACCTCCGATGTGGAGAACTTCCCGGGATATCCCGCCGGCATAGGAGGCCCGGAGATGATGATTCACATGCGCGAGCAGGCCGAGCGCTTCGGCCTGGAGGTTCACGACAAGAACGTCGAGAGGGTCGACTTCTCCAAGCGGCCTTTCGGGGTCTGGGTCGAAGGCGAGGAGTTCCGAGCCGAGGCTGTCATCATCTGCACCGGTGCGGAGGCCATCTGGCTCGGCGTCGAGGGCGAGGACGAGCACAAGGGTAGAGGGATCTCCAGCTGCGCGACCTGTGACGGCGCTTTCTTCCGCGACGAGGAGGTTATCGTGGTCGGTGGCGGTGACTCTGCGATGGAGGAGGCCACCTTTCTCACCAGATTCGCGAGCAAGGTCACCATCGTCCACCGGCGCGAGGGTTTTCGAGCGTCTAAGGTGATGTACGAACGCGCCGCCAATCACCCCAAGATCGACATCAAGACATTCAGGCAGGTCAAGAGTTGGCTCTCCGACGAGAACGGTCTGACTGGAGCCGTGATAGAGGACCCCAGAGACGGTTCCGAGGAGAAGATCTCGTGTACTGGAGCCTTCATCGCCATCGGTCACAAGCCGATGACAGGCTTCCTCGAGGGTGAGGTCGATATGGATGAATCCGGATACATCCTGCACACCGAGCACACCATGACGAGTGTTGCCGGGGTGTTCGCCGCCGGAGACGTCGTCGACAAGCGATACCGGCAGGCCGTCACCGCCGCTGGAATGGGGTGCCGGGCGGCCATGGATGCCGAGAAGTGGCTGGAAAACCAGGATTGAAGGACTCTGAAGTGGGCTTCGACCGAAGCGCCCATGTTGCATTGGCCCTCTCGGCGTGATATGTCCGACGAGCAGAGTGCGCGATACGCGAGGCATCTGACCCTTCCAGAAGTCGGTCCGGAGGGTCAGAAGTTGCTCAATGAGGCCTCGGTCCTGGTTGTTGGAGCAGGGGGGCTCGGCTCACCTGCACTGCTGTATCTCGCAGCGGCTGGCGTAGGCAGGATAGGAGTGATAGACGACGATTCTGTCGATATCACGAACCTCCAGAGGCAGGTGCTTCACGGCACTGCGGCCCTAGGAGAGCCGAAGGTCGCATCCGCTGAGCGCAGACTCGCCGACCTCAATCCGGAGATCGAGGTCGAACCCCACGAGCTGAGGCTCGATGTGGACAATGCCCTGAGTATCATTGACGGCTACGACTTGGTAATCGACGGCTCAGACAACTTCTCCACGAGGTACCTCATCAGCGATGCATGCGAAATCCTAGGCAAGCCATGGATTTTCGGCAGCATACACAGATTTGAGGGCCAGATCGCCACATTCAACCTCGATGGTGGGCCAAACTACCGTGACCTGTTTCCCGTGGCGCCGCCGGCAGAGCTCGCCCCCAACTGCGCTGAGGCGGGGGTCCTAGGGGTACTGCCCGGGATAGTGGGTTCTATCCAGGCCACTGAGGCTATCAAAGTGATTCTAGGAGTCGGCGAGCCGCTCAGCGGCAGGCTGCTGGTCATCGACACGCTCAGCATGGGAATGCGCTCCCTGTCGTTCTCCCACGATCCTACCCGTCAGACTGTGACTGAACTCTCCGAGGGGACCATAGACTGCTCAGCCCAACCAGGGAAGGGGGAGGCGGGCGATATGCGAGAAATCAGCCCAACCGAATACATCGAGCGCGTACAGAGGGGGTGGTCCCCCTTCCTGCTCGACGTCAGAAGGAGGGACGAGGAGATGATCGTATCTCTCGACGGGACGAATCTTCGTATCCAGCACCTGTTGATTCCAACTCGCACCGACGATATCCCGAGAGACCGAGACGTTGTCGTCTACTGTAGAACTGGAGGGAGGTCAGCTGCTGTGGCACGATTCCTCACGGTGGCTGGCTGGTCCGAGGACCGCGTCTACAACCTCCGCGGAGGCATTCACGAGTGGTCGGACACAATTGATTCTTCCATCCAGAAATATTAATTATGGTGAATATTAGTCAAAACTAACTATTATTTGTGGTATTTACTATCAATATTAGTTCTATATCTTCCGAAATTTCACATTATCCTCGTTCATGAGAATATCTGATTTAATTATGGTAACAACTGGCGCAATACATCGAAAAATAGTTGTATAAGTAGCCTTTCGGGCTACTATGACGATTATCCGCCAGGGGGTTTGGAGGTGCCCCTCCTGCGAACGTCATCAGGCATGGAGAACCAGGGGGGCGACCGAGAGGCTCGACAGGAGGTGCGAGCACTGCGGTAAGCGGATACGAGCTACCCTCGACCGTTCTTCGAGCGGACAGGGGAGACACCGGGCCTTGCATATCTGGGAGCGCGCTTCCACTCTGGGCCTGAGTGATCTCGAGGATGAGGCTGTCCGTCGGGACGAGGAATCGCGGCGAAGGGGCGAGTTGGCTGGCTCGATTCGCTCTGATGCTGTCGGGACCGTTTCCCAGAGCGAACTGCCGACCATATGGGGCGCCGGCTGGGAGCCGAGCTCCGCCCTCGAATTTCCAACTCCTCTGAACTCCTCATGGGCCCGAGACGAGTTACTGAAATTCGTCGCCGAGAGACATGACGGACACCTCGACACAGCGGCCTCATGTTGGGACGAGATGGGGGCCCCGGAATCATTCGGAGGAGTTTCCTTCTATCAATTCTCCAAGAGTTACGTCAGTTCCCTTGAAGAGTCCTTGCAAGAGCGCCTGCTGACTCCCGCTCTATCCTCTCTGGTGGATGTCGAAGTTATACCAAGAAGGTCGGGATTACTGCATCTGGAACGGCGTACTGCAAGGCTTTTGCTCGACATCGCCCTGTGCTTGAGAAGGATTTCGCATTATGCTTCAATCACCCTAGAGCAACGCATTGAGTGGCAGAGGATGATGATGCAGACGAGACTTGTTGACGAGCACCTCAAGGACCTCTCAACGAACGGAATCCCCACTCCTGACGGCGGCACCTTCGGAGGCAAGGGCTTCCGCTCGACCTGGCAGGAGGGGGTGGTCGCGTGCGCGAGCGCCATGCGCAGGGCCATCGACATCCCAGAAGGTGAGCGCGCTCGTGCCGACATCGTTGCTCCTATGATCAGGGACGTCGGGCTGGCACTGGCCATGGGTCAGACCCCGACCGAGGTCTTCGCCGCTCAGATGGGGAAGTCGGGCTCGTACATGGACGGTGGGCAAGAGGGTTCTGGCGGAAGGGACCTGCATATCGGTAACTGGGAAAAGGGTGTGCTGCCACCTACTGCCCCCCTGCCAATAGCAAGCGCCACCACCACTGGCATCGCTCTCGCTGCTTCTAGGCTCTCAATAGACCGTTTTCACCTCGCTCCCGTTGGCGAGGGCTGCAGCAGCAACGGCGAGTTCTGGGAGGCGATGAACCTTGCAGGAGCCCGTGGGCTGCCAATCTCCTTCATGATACAGAACAACCAGATTGCCCTCGACACCTTTGTGACCGCGCAATCCGGAGTCGAAACCTATGGCGACAAGGGTCACGCTATGGGGATGCCGGCATGGACGATGGATGGTTCGGACCCCGGACTGTTCTACGCTTCCACTGCCGTCGCGAGGGAGTTCGCGACCGCTGGTGGGGGACCGACCCTGATACACGTCGAGACGATGCGGGGCTGCGGGCACGCACACCACCATGACGATCTGTATCTCGGTGCGGCCTCGGGGAATCCGCCCGGCTACGTTGACCGAGGGCTGCTAACTTACTGGGCCGAGAAGGACCCTCTGCCAAATCACAGGGAATTGCTGATCCAGTTCGGTGCGGACGATAAGGAGCTGGAATCGATGGAGGAGCAGGAGCAGGCCTCGGTGGATGCAGCCCGAGATGAGATGATGGAGATGCCATGGCCTGAGGGTAACACTGTCACCAGAGGCGTGACGAGCCTGCACGACGCTGCAAGCCATGCCGAACAGTACGACAGATTCGGGAGCGAAGTAGCTGTGGTCGATCCCCCTCTTGCTCCCGGTGAGAGTTCGCTGGAGTTCTCCGAGGCCTCCAACACTTGGACCTACAGCCGAGCCATCCAGAATGGGATGGTCTCGATCGCCGAGAAGTACGGTGACAGGGCCGTGTTCATGGGGGAGGACATGGAAATCGCCGGTGCTTTCGGAATGATGCTTTCCCTGATTGCCAAGGGGCATTCAGACAAGTTACTCGACATGCCCCTGTCCGAATCCGTCATAGTCCACTCAGCGACAGGTGCAGCCCTAGGTGGGATGCGCCCGGTCGCCGAGATCCAGTTCGGAGGTTTCGCCGCTCTCGCGATGAATGCTCTGGTAAACAACGCGGCCCAACTACGCTGGCGCTGGGGTGCCAACGTGCCCATTACCGTGCGGATACCTCTCGGCGCGAAGACCCGCAGTGGGCCGTTTCACGCGAACATGATCGAGTCTTGGTTCATCAACGACCCGGGACTGGTTATCGTCTTCCCGAGTACTCCGCAAGACGCCTACGACATGCTCATCGAGTCACATGAGCTCCCTGACCCCGTCGTCTTCCTCGAGCACCTTGGATTATACGCACTGAGAGGAGGCTTGACCGGTTGGGGTGAGTCGATCAACCAGCTTGTGGACACCGAGTCCGTCCACCAGCGACTCGCCGCTGGCGAGACCTCTCTGGGCAAGGCTCGCGTTGTTAGGGGTGGCAAAGATCTGACTATCGTGACTTGGGGTGCGATGGTCCACGTGGCCATGAAGGCGGCTTTCGAGGTCGCCAAGAGGGGGATCGAAGTCGAAGTCGTAGACCTTCGTACCATACTCCCCTTCGACGCACGGACCTGCATCGAGTCGGTGCGGCGGACCGGACGTCTCGTTGTCCTTCAGGAGTCGCAGTGGACCGGGGGCTTGGGCAACACCGTGAGCAGTCGTATCCTCGAGGAGGCGTTCTGGTGCTTGGAGGCCCCTCCTGTGGTCATCGGGGCACTAGACACACCGGTCCCGTTCTCCCCCACTCTGGAGGACCACACCATTCCCACGTTCGAGTTGGTGTCTAGTCACATCGAGAGGTTGTGTACCTGAGTCCTCATTCGCCCTACCAAACCGTCATGAGCGTAGAGCCGTCCCCTGAGAGCGAATCACATGCCCTTAGCAGAGACGGACATGTTGCTTGTCATAGCCGGTTTCGTCCTGCTGATGCTCGGAGGTGAGTTCGTCGTTCAGGGAGCGGTCACTATCGCCAACAGACTGAGAGTCCCCCCTCTCCTCGTGGGGTTCACCGTCGTTGCCATCGGGACTTCGCTGCCGGAACTTGCAGTGGCCTTGGAGGCGGTTGGAAATGATACCCCGGATATCGCCGTGGGAGGGGTTCTGGGCTCCAACGTGGCCAATGTGATGCTGGTACTGGGGACCGCTGCCGTGCTCGGTGCGGCATCTGACCCCGGGCCGGGCGTCCGTCGCGACGCCATAGCAGTCGCCGTCGCCACCGCGATCCTGCTGGCTACCGTGCTCATCGGGAAAATCACATCGCAGTTCGGCGTCCTCATGCTGCTGGGCCTTGCCGCCTACTACACCTACTCCTACCTCACCTCCAAGGCAGAGGGGGGCGACGTCGAGAACAGCAAGTCGTGGCTGCCTGAAAACGTGTTGCTAGCGATTCCGACCACCGCCGTGGGAGGCTACATGATCTGGACAGGAGCTGGTATGCTGGTCGAGGGAGCCACTGGCCTCGCGATCGGCTACGGTATCTCCGAGTCCGTCATCGGCCTCTCGGTCGTGGCACTGGGAACCTCCCTCCCTGAGTTAGCGGTGACTCTGGTCGCAGGACTAAGGGGGCAAGGAGGCGTTGCCGTAGGCAACATCCTCGGATCCAATGTCATAAACATCCTGGGCATTCTAGGTCTGGCCTCAGCCTACGCGGGTGGGATAATCATAGCGCCGGAGTTCGCTGGGAGGGACATCTGGGTCGTCGTCCTCACATCGGGCTTCATCGTAGCCATGCTGCTTGACGAGCGACGCATCGGCAGGCGGGTGGGAACGACGATGATCGCCGGTTACCTAGCGTACATGGCATTTCTGTTCCTCCTGCCTCAATAGTCCCTTAGGGGTGCGAACCGCTAAGGCCAAGGGCCCGCTCCTAGGGCCATGGTAGACTTCGACCTGTCTGAAGAACAACGTATGCTTCAGGAGGCGGCTAACGAGTTCGCCGCTGCGGAAGTCCAGCCGCACGCTGAGAAATGGGACCGTGAGAGCTCCTTCCCCCTAGAAGCGATCCGCAAGGCCCACGACCTCGGCCTTCTCACAGTGATGATTCCCGAAGAGTACGGCGGCTACGGGATGGGTTCATTCGAAGAGGTCCTGATCTGCGAGGAGATTGGATGGGGGGATCCGGGTTTCGCCACTGCATCAGGCAGCACCATGCTGGCTTCCTACCCAATCATCACAGGCGGCACCGAGGATCAGAAGCAGCGCTACCTGTCCAAGGTAGCCGACGGCTGCATCGCGTCCTACTGCGTGACCGAACCCGGGGCGGGGAGCGACGTGCAGTCGATTCGGACGCAAGCCGTCAGAGACGGTGACGACTACGTCGTCAACGGCAGCAAGATGTGGATCACAGGAGCCGGGCACGCTGATTGGTTCTTCGTCCTAGCATACACCGACAAAGAAGCAGGGTACAGAGGAATGAGCAGTTTCATCATCGACGCGGACAGCCCCGGCATAGTTCTCGGCAAGAAGGAGGAGAACATGGGTCAGCGCTGCTCCGACACGCGGGCGGTCGACTTCAACGATGTTCGCGTACCCGCAGAGAACCTCATCGGCGGTGAGGAGAACAGCGGCTGGATGAACGCTATGAACGCCTTCGATCTCTCCAGACCCGCGATATCCGCGCACGCCGTCGGCAACGCCAGAGGCGCCATGGAGGAGGCTCTGCAGTACGCCAACGAGCGGAGCACGTTCGGAAAGCCAATCTACCGACACCAAGCAATCTCATTCATGATAGCCGACATGGCGACCAAGGTAGAGGCTGCTAGGCTTCTGACTTGGCGGGCCGCGAAGAAGGCCGACTCAGGCGAGCGAAGCACCATCGAGGCGTCTCACGCCAAGCGCTTCTCCGCCGACATGGCGATGGAGGTCACCACCGACGCGGTGCAGGTCTTCGGCGGATATGGGTACTCAGAGGAGTACCCTGTAGCACGGAGGATGCGCGGTGCGAAGGTCGTTCAGATATTCGAGGGCTCCAGTCAGATACAGCGTCTCATCATCAGCCGAGAGTTGCTGGACGGCCCGTGAGGTGTCGCATGAACGGTGACATCGGCTGCGTGGTTCTTGCAGCTGGCTCTAGCGAGCGCCTCGGTCAGCCGAAGGCCTTAGTCAGAATAGGAGGGCGGTGTTTGGTTGAATGGGTCGTCAGCAGATTGCAGGCCCACGGTCTCGATCCGTTGGTGGTCACGAACGAAGAAATCGCCGACGAGGTTGCTGCCTCCGTCGACTGCGGGGTCGTCGTAAACCCGGACCCAGGAGCCGGTAGGACTGGTACACTGCAGGTCGGCATCGGCCACATAGGCACGGGTGCGGGGCAGAGGATTCTGGTCGTACCGGTAGACCGGCCGGGATTCTCCGACTCTACCCTAGAAACGCTGCTGGACTCGACTGCCACCAGCTGCCCAACTCAAGGAGGCAGGGGGGGCCATCCCATACTGCTGTCTGCAGAGGATGCGGCTAAGGTAGTGGAAGGTTCGCCTTCTGCCCCTCTGCGCAATCTGATCAATCCGGTTCGTATCGAGGTCACAGACCCTTACCTACACCTGAATGTGGATCGGCCCGAAGACCTCGGCTGGCTTGCTGATGCTTTCGCGGGCCTGTGAGAAACACCTTATCAACGCCACCAGACTCGAACGACCGATGGACATCGTAGGTTTCATGGAGGGCTACGGACCGGTGCAACAGGCCCTGATAGCGGGCCTTTTCACGTGGTTCATGACCGCCGCCGGAGCGGCTCTGGTGATTTTCTTCAAGGAGCTGGACAGGAAGGTCCTCGATGCAATGCTCGGATTCGCCGCCGGGGTGATGATAGCTGCCAGCTTCTGGTCCCTGCTCTCACCTGCCCTAGAGATGTCAGAAGGGGGAGATCTGCCAGTCTGGTTCCCAGCCCTAGTAGGATTCCTTCTGGGGGGCGTGTGCATGAGGCTGATCGACATGTTCCTGCCACACCTGCACCCCGGCGCCCCTCCCGAAGAGGCCGAAGGAGTGGACAACACGTGGCGGAGAAGCATGCTGCTGGTCTCGGCCATAACGCTACACAACATCCCTGAGGGGCTGGCTGTAGGCGTCGCCTTCGGGGCAGCCGCTTCCGGATTCGAAGGCGCTACAGTGGGTACTGCCATCGCACTGGCTATCGGAATAGGGATTCAGAACTTCCCCGAAGGTGCCGCCGTCTCACTGCCTCTCCGACGTGAGGGCCTGTCCCGGAGGAGCAGTTTCCTGTGGGGTCAGCTTTCGGCTACAGTGGAACCAGTAGCAGCCGTGCTGGGTGCCGCATTGGTGATTGTGGCAACGCCGATCCTCCCCTACGCACTGGCGTTCGCCGCCGGGGCGATGATATTCGTCGTGGTAGAGGAGTTGGTTCCCGAGGCCCACCGTGGAGGGAATGGGGATATCGCCACGATGGGGGTAATGATTGGTTTCGCCGTGATGATGGTTCTCGATGTCGCCTTCGCCTAGCCTAGCGCAATCACAAAGGCGGACGACCCGCTCTCAGGGGCATGACCCGCGCCGTGCTAA
>JAKUUO010000010.1 GCA_022448665.1 Candidatus Thalassarchaeum betae
CAACCCGACGCCAATCATTCCACCGATGATACTGTGTGTGGACCATACTGGTAGGCCGTATCTCGTGGCTATAGTAAGCCAGACAGCCGCTGCCATCATGGCAGCGATGAAGCCGTACATCAGATCAGCGGAAATCGCATCAACCAGTGCCTGGTTATCGAAATCAACAACAAGGATCCCTTTGCGAACCGTGTCCGTAACCGCATCTCCAGCAAAGAAAGCGCCTATGAACTCGAAGATTGCAGCGACGATTACTGCTTGCTTGAGCGTCAGGGCGCGAGAGCCGACAGACGTCCCCATCGCATTCGCAACATCGTTGGCACCGATATTCCACGCGAGATACGCGCAGACCAATATCGAAACAAACAGGACGAGTCCCATCAGGGGTTCCATTGATTCGCGCGCGCCGCTGATGGTACTTGACTTCTGCTCAGAGCAAACTTGCGACGGTTTCTGGCTGCGTCAGATAGATGAGCAGGCCGATTCCGGCGAACATCATCATCCATGCCCCTGTTGCCTTGACTACTCCTGTCGAGCGGCGCAGGAAGTCGAGCATGGCCTGACGTCCCATCCCGACCAGCACGGTCACGGTAATCATGAGAAGTGTGACAGAAAGGATGAGCCCCGCCATCCCAGTGGCGAAGGCGCCCCCGCCGACGACTGCGAGCCAAGCGACGAACGGGAAGACAGCCGCCGCGGTGCAGTCCACAGAGGCCGCGCTGTAGCCGATGCCCCACAGGTACATGTTGCGGCGTGGCGTGAATTGCTCATCCATCTCGGTGGTTTGGTAGCGGTCGAGAGTCCTCTGGACCCAAGCCAGAAGATGCGAGGTCCAACCGAGCAGCATGAGTCCCCCTAGGATGACTAGGAGCCATGCGATTCCCACAGCGATATCGTGCAGCACGCCAGACAGGTCGATGATGCCGCCCAGTCCGAATATGATCGCACCGACCGCCCCGAAGAAGGTCAGCTGGCCCAGAGCGGCATAACCACCTACCTCGAATGATTTGGGCATGCTCCCAGAGAGCTTGCCCGCCTCACGCAGCTCGTCCTCCCTCATACCGAGGTTGAGGTAGTATGCGATGTAGGATGGCAGGACCGGGAAGGCGCACGGGGAGAAATAGACGAGGACGCCAAGGAACAGGCCAATCACAAAGACTCCCGTTAGGGAGCGGTCGGCCTTCTCGATGCCGAACCGCAGTGACTCCGCCTCACCCCCATTCGCCCTCTGTATCGCCGAGTCGAATGACTCCCAGCCATCCAACGGGGTCCCGGTGCCTTCCTTGGCCACGACGTATCCCTCATGGTCGATCACCAGCGCCAGAGGAAGGTTCTGCGCTGAGTAGTACTCGACGAGGTCCCCTCTTCCCCCATCATCGAGCAGCACGGAGTCAGTGGCCCCATTGACCACAGGCCAGCGCATGTGCCTGGAGGAATCAGCATCGCCGAAGGTCTCGTTGATGCGCTCAAAGGGCTCGTAGCCGTACCAGGAACCGATGGATATGGCCACCACCGGGTATCCCCCTCCGAGCCCGCTCCAAGCGTCGATGTTCAGATCTATATGCTCCTGAACGTAGTGGCAGTTGCCGCAGTCCACCGCCATGAAGTCAAGGACGACGACGTTTCCTCTCAGACTCGAGAGTCGTACCACCCCGCTATCGTCCGCGATAGCATCATCGATGCCGGTGCGGTTCATCGAGGCGACTTCGAAGTCAGGCACCAACTCGACGTCTTCGGACACCCCGTATGCCGAGGACGATAGGCCGAACAGGCTGAGCGAGGAGTACCCGATGATGCAGAACAGGACGATGCCGACGCCGAACGCCTGCCAGGTCTCCCTTTGGCGCAGAACGCCGAAGTCCAGACCCGCTACCATGGAACGCCGACCTAGGGCCGACTTTTGATTCCGGCGGGAGTCCTGCTCCCGTACCGAGTCATCACGCTTATTGCCGACTCGCGCTGGCATCGAGGCACGGGCTCGTGGTCTAGGGGTTATGACGTCGCCTTCACACGGCGAAGATCGCAGGTTCAATTCCTGCCGAGCCCACCACTCAATCCACTAGGTCATCGAGCAGGGTCGAGGCACCGATTCTCAGCCTCGCAGGGCCCTCGATGGTGGAGTCCTCAGAGTGTAAGACGCCGAGCAGCCTCTCAACATCGCTCTTAGTCCCAATTCCGCCTGACAACTTGACCCCACGCCTATCCCCCATTGTCACACCATGCCTCATCACTTCGAACGCGAGGATTCCAGCCGCCTCATCGCTGCACCCGCCTCGCTTGCCGGTACAGCTCTTGACGAACTCAGCGCCTGCTGCAAGTGCCATCCGAACTACTGCGCGCATGCTTCTCTCTCCGAGCAGCGGAGTCTCGATGATGACCTTAAGCGCGCAACCGGCCGATGCCTCGCGCATGGCGAGCAGCATAGCGAGCTCAGGCTCGCGTGGGAAGTCCTCCGCATCGCGCGGCTCTAGGACGCAGTCGATTTCATCCGCACCCGCTTTGACCGCAACTCGAATCGACTCTGATAAGGCACTTGGATCATCATCGCCTATTGGGAATCCCCCTGCTACAGCCGCCAGTGCGATACCATCGTCCAAGCGACTCCTGACATAAGCGACGTGCTCAGAGAACACGCACACTGCGGCCGGGCGGTGGGTGTTTGCCCGCTGGCACAGCGCATCGAGGTCGGCCTCACTGGCATCATGATCGAGCAAGGTCAAGTCGAGCAAGTCGAGTACGCTCCGCGCGTCCATCCCACCACTCAACCGTGTCGCGACTCGAAGTCGCGCATGAATCCGACGAGCGCCCTGACACTCTCCATCGGACACCCATTGTACATACTGGCGCGGATGCCGCCGACGCTGCGGTGGCCCTTGAGGCCACCCATGCCGGCAGCGCTGGCCTCTTCTAGGAACACGCTCTCGAGCTCCTCATCTGCAAGCCGCCAAGTTACGTTCATCACCGAGCGCGAGCCCCCACGGGCATGCGGCCTCCAGAAGTCGCTTCGGTCCAACTCACCGTAAAGCAGAGCGGCCTTGGCTCGATTGCGCTCGATTGCGCCATCTAGACCTCCGTTTCTCTCGACCCAGGCGAAGACCCGGTCGAGCACGTAGATTCCGAATGTGTTGGGGGTGTTGAACATGGAGCCCTTGGAGATGTGGGTATTGTAGTCGAGCATGGTCGGAATCCCTTCCTTGGCCCTTGAAATCGCCCACGGTGAGAGGATGACGAGGGTCACGCCGCTCGGCCCGAGGTTCTTCTGCGCACCCGCATAGATCACATCGTGCGCTGCCACATCTATCGGCACGCCGCAGATGTCCGAGCTGGCATCGACGACCCTCGGTTTGCCTCCGCATTCTGGCAGATGGTGGTACTGGGTCCCGTAGAGGGTGTTGTTTGAGGTGTAGTGGACGTATGCAGCATCTTCGCGGATGGTGTAGTCACCATCTTGGGGGACCGACCTGAAACCATTGGCAGAATCGTCCCATGCAGCCGCTGTATCTCCGACCTGCCCAGCCTCCTTGAGCGCTTTCTGCGACCAGTCCCCCGTCACTAGGAAATCAGCCTTCTCGCCCTCGGAGAGCAGGTTCAGTGCAGTCATGTAGAACTGGGTCGAAGCACCACCCTGGAGGAACAGCACCTCGTAGTCGTCGGGAACTGAAAGAACCCCCCTGATCCGCTCCACAGCAGAGTCGATGACGCTCTGGAAGGTGGGGCTTCGGTGAGAGACCTCCAGTAGGCCGAAACCACTGTCAAGTAGGTTGGGCAGAGTGGCCGCCACTTCCTCGACCACTTCGAGCGGCAGGACAGCAGGCCCAGCGCCGAAGTTGTGGATGCGACCAGTTGGTTCCACGTTCCGTCGCGCCCGCTTCGGGTCTTTCAGCCCATCGGAGACCACGACAGGGTTCATTTTCGAGTGGCCGGACGGGTAGACGTGCTTCGCATAGGTCTAGTCATGCTGCAGGGCGCTCGCCACGTCCACATCGCTGCGCTGCGCCGAGCGGCCGATGAGTCCGGAATCGAGGTCGAGATACACGAGTTGCGTAAGGCCTCCGATCTAGCCGCCGCAGACCCTCACGCCATCGTAATGCCCGGAGGGGAGTCCACCACGATGCGACTCACCGGAAACGATGCGGCATCCAGGCTCCTCCCGGCTCTCTTCAAGTGGATACGCTCGGACGACTCTCGACCGGTCTTGGGGACCTGTGCGGGTGCGATAATCCTAGCCGACCCGCAGGACGGCGGCGCGCCTCTGGTCGATGCTGATATTGACCGCAACGCGTACGGCAGCCAGGCCGACTCGTTCCAGGCCACCCTCGAGGCCTCGCTGCTCGGCCGCGACTTCCCGGGGGTGTTCATCCGCGCCCCGAGGTTCGCAGCACACGGCGATGCCGCCGAGGTGTCCGCGCGCAACGGGGACGAGATTGTTGGAGTCAGGACTGGAAACAGACTCGCCCTGACATTCCATCCCGAACTGTCGGCCGACATCGGCTTCCACCGCTGGCTGCTGGAGACGGCAGCGGCGAGGGGTGGAGTATGAGCATCAGCCTGAGGTTGCCGCAGGTCCCCGACCTGCACGAGCCGCCCGAGGAGGCCGACGCCGAGGGCTGCATCCAGTGCCAGATGGGCAGCAAGCTGGTGCTCTTCGTCACAGGGAACTGCCATTGGCGATGCGACTACTGCCCTCTGTCCGAGACACGTCGCGACATCGACCACATGTTCGCCAATGAGCGCCAATGCGACGACTTCGACGAGGTCATCGAGGAGGCTCGGGCGATGCGCGCAACGGGTGCTGGAATCACCGGCGGCGACCCGCTGATGGCCCGCGAGCGGACCCTGGAGGGTATCAGGCGGCTGAAGGCCGAGTTCGGCACGGGATTCCACTTGCACATGTACACCAGCATCCCGTTCCGACCCGAGTGGGCCGACGAGTTCGCCGAGGCCGGACTCGACGAGATCCGCTTCCACTTCCTCGACCTCGAAGCGGAGCAGTACCGCGAGACCATCACAGCATGCTCGGCTGCGGGAATATTCACCGGAGTCGAGCTTCCATGCGAGCCGGACAAGGAGTCAGAACTGTTCGAATTACTCGAGACGCTTCGCGACTTCAATATCTCGTTCCTCAATCTGAACGAGCTGGAGATCACCGTTGGCAACATCGACAACATGGAGTTGCGGGGATTCAACCTCTCTACCGAGATCACCGCCGGTGCCGCCGGTTCCGCAGAACTGGCCTTGGCACTGCGTGACAGGACCATGGCTGCAGAACGAGGCGAGACTGACCCTCTGGACGGCCGAACGCGCGAACCATACGGGTATCACCTCAAGTTCTGCACCGCCGTCTACAAGGACGCCGGACAGCTTCGCCGACGATTCCTCAGGAGAGGGGAGGCGACCATCGCTCCTCACGAGACGCTCACAGAGGACGCGACTCTGATGTTCGGGGCAATCTACTCCTCTGAGGAGGATCAGGCCGCTTGGATTGATGAGATCACCGAGCAGACCGACCTGCCGCGTAGATTCATGCTCTGGGATGCCGAGAACGGGCGAATCGAGATTCCTCTGGTGGTAGCGGAGACTATTGCAGAAGACGTCGATGCGCCGGTGGCGATGATCGAGGTGACGCCTACATTCGAGAGGATGGAAGTCACCGTCGTGTGGCTGAACGAGAAGGGCGTGTAGGAGCGTTCTCGTTGGGTTCATAGAGCCTCGACTTTCGTTGCCTCTCCGTGCCGGTCAGAAGGGGCAATCCCGAGAGTGCGGGGGTGAACCGCTACCGCAGGCTTTCCGCCTCTCAGGTCATCCTCTGGAAGTCCTGCAACAGGCTCTGGTACTACACTTACATAGAGCGCCTGAAGAGCCCCCTCCCTCCTCAGATCATACGTGGCAACGCGGTAGAGGAGTGCATCTGCCGAGTGCTCAGGGACTCCCCGGCGCTGGTCACCGCCGATGCCGCCGATGAGATGACCTCTCCCCTTCTGGAAGACGGCTCGCCCGCCTACGACAACCCGTTGGCATGGCCCGCTCCGACTCTAGTCGAGCTGACCGAGGACCAGTGGCCCACTGACCGCGACTCGCTCGAGGCGTGGGCGATGGCGAGGGCCGATGTCCACTTTGAGGCCTGCTGGGAGGCCGCTGTGCTCGACTGGGAGTCCATTCCCAACCGAGTCGGCTCGGTCGACGCCGCAGACCCCGATGAGGGGCTCGCGATGACCAGAGCAGGCCTGCGACTCCATCTCGACCAGGTGCAGGCGTGTATCGAGGCGAGCGGAGGGCCCGGCCTGACCGATTGGCGCAAAGGTGGCTCGAGAGGCGACTGGCCGGCCCCAGACGGCTTCCCGCGAGTCTGGAACGAGGTTCACCCCGCCGCCCGCGATTCAGAGATCACATGGTGCGAGGCCTGGGAGATCGCACGACCGTGGTTCGTCGACCCGGATGCTGGGCAGTTCAAACTGACCACATCGCACCCGGACGAGTGGTTCCAGGGGGAATACGACATGGTGTACGACTGGACCGGAAAGATCCGGATAATCGACCTCAAGGCCTCAATCGGCAAGGGCGACCGCTCAGGTGGCTATATCGAGCAACTGCGCCTCTACGGCTGGCTGTGGTGGGAGACCCACGGTCACGCTGACGAAGTCGAGGCGCTGGAGATCTGGTATCTGGGGCCGGGCACGGTCAAGGACGTCCCCCGGCCCAGTGCGGAGGAGTTGGAGGCCCTCACCGAGGAGCTGTCGGAACTCTATCAGAAAATACACTCGCGCGACCCGTCGATCGACGAGTGCCCCCCTGAACCGGCCCCATTGCGCTACTTCGACGAGGGCGGCATACCCTCTGCAACGCCTGTCGACCCCGACCCCAGAGCCCGATGCATCCGCTGCGAGCTCAGAGGGGTTTGCGAGGGCAGCGAGCACGATCTCGAGCTGCCACTGGAGCGCAGCATAGACCGCTTCGGGCACAGATGGCCGGTGACCCCGCTGGGCGAGATAGTGACCCGCGTCAGCGTGGTCGGCGAGGTCTCGGGGCTGCGCGGGCCGAATCTGGCCGCCGACGGCACTGTCGACCTCTCTTTCACCCTGCAGGAGGGCTACGACCGCGCCAAGGTCCAGCCGTCGCGCTACGGCAGCCCCACGGATGTGACGCGCTCGATACGCGACGGCAGCAGAGTCAGGATCGACAACGCGATGGCGTCGGTCTGGCGCGGCGAAGTGGTCCTCGACCTCGACGCCAAGTCATCGGTGGAGATGGCAGATGACTCCGACTCTGCACCCATCGTCGACATCGAGACCAAGGTGAACGCCGTCGGCAGGGTATGGGCGATCAACGCCTTCCCTGACGGTGTCGGTGTCACGAGGTGGTCGGTCACCATCGTCGACCAGACTGGCTCGGCAGGCGTGGTCGCGTTCAAGCAGTTCATCCCGATTGCCGCAGCGGGCGTTTCGCGAGGTGACGAGATAGCCATACTCAACGGGGAGATCGGCGAGTTCAACGGTCAGCCGCAGGTCCGGATAGGTCCGGGCGGACGACTCGTGCTCCTGCGCGAAGCATCGAAAGTACCCGACTTCTGAATGGCGCCGAGAGAGGGATTTGAACCCCCGCGTCCAATGGACAGTGGATTTCGAATCCACCGCAATACCGGGCTATGCGATCTCGGCAGCGCTCCGGCCACCTGCGGATTAGAGATAAGTCTGACTAGGGTCCCCCAGCCCCATGGAGGTCGAGGTGGAGCACGACGGGGAGGTCCTGTCGGTGGTGTCGGAGGGCCCGCTCACCATCTCCGAGGTTCTCGAGCGGCTTGGGATTCCAGCATCTACTGTTCTTGCAGTGCATGGCGATACGATAGTCCCTCACACCTCCCGTATCGAGTCCGACTTGCGATTGGAGCTAATCGTGGTTTCATCGGGCGGTTGACTCGCGAGGATTTGATCCCCGGTCCCGATCATTGAGTCGATAGGATCAGTGAGACGTTATCCGCGTACGCATCATTATACCCGTAAGACAAGTAGGCGTTGAGGGTGACCCGCACATAAGCCGAGGACGGAGGGACTTCGCCAATCTCCTCCCTGAGGAAGATTCCAGTAGTGTCGTTGCGATCAGCGGCATAGACTGGCCCGATTCCTCCTGAAAGCAGGAGATTACCCGACGAATCGAAGAATTCGACAAGTACTTCCATGCGATCATTCTGAGACGAGTAACCGCCCAGAAATGCCGTTAGTGAGTAGGAAATATTGCCCCAGCCAATTTCCGCTTCAATACCAGTGAGATATATCTCCTGATACATCGTTGAATCGCCAGTTCCTCCCCCGAAGTAGTTCGATCCTCTGTTCGCAGGTCCGGGGTCGGTAGTTTGCAGATATGTCGGGACGTTGTAGATCCAAGTCGTCATCCCCTCATTGTCGACCCAACCCGGTACCGATGCATCGATTCCGGGAGTCATTCCACGCTCGAATTCTCCGTCGCCGTTGAAGATTAGATTAACGCCTAGCGCAGCGATCGGAGATGCGGTCGGATCGATGCCGATAACGCGTCCATCGAGGCTCCACGCTGGATCAATATCGACCCCGAGGTGATGCAAGGCGGTAGGCACCGCGTCCACCGCGTCAGGCGGTGGCCATATCTCCCCCGGAGATTCCGCCCCCCAGATAATTAGTGGGACATTTCTATGCTCGGGGATGTTGTAGCCATGGCCGTATCCGGTTCCTGCATGGTCGGAGGAGAGGATGACCATCCATTCCTCATTGACGTAATTCGGTCGTGCGAAGATTGCATCCATGACTTCACCCAGCCAGATGTCGGTCTGATTCATTCCGGCGATATACTGCGGATTCGAGCTGTTGAACCCGCTGCCATGTCCGCGCGCGTCCATAAGGTCTAGGACGAGGGTTGCTGCATTCATCTCCTTGGTCGCTAAATCAGCAACTAGCCGATTGACGATATTCTGGTCGTAATCCTGGAAGTAATCCCCACAACCGGAACAGACGGATTCGTCGAGTGCTGCATCCGACATAGTCGGCCAGTTGTGATATGCTGAACGGTGGGTGTCGGGTGCAGAATCTCGGAGAAGGCGGAACCAGTAGGGGTACTGGTCGTAGTTGTGGCCTTCGAAATTGTTGCTGTGGACATTGTGCTTGTCACGATGAACCCCTGTCAGGTAACTGGAATGTCCCGAGCCACTGATCGTAGTGTCCTCAACTCTGGCTGCCATTGAATAGGCACTATCTGGCATCATCATGTCGATTGTAGGAGTTTGTCCAGCAGCTATCGAATCAGGACGCCATCCATCGATGAGCACCATCAAAACGTGTTGGGTGATATATTCACAAGATCCGTCATTATAGGTGGCGTTGGCATCGAAGTTCAGTGCAGTCGTGTCATTACATCCGAAGACCAGATAGGGTCTGAATTCGCACGAGCCGTCGTCTACACTGGCGTTCTCATCGAAATTCAAAGCGTTTGAGTAGGTACATCCAGGTTTCTCTTCGGGAGGCTGCAGGAACTCGCACGAGCCGTCGTCAACCGTGGCACCCTCGTCGAAGTTGGTGGCCCCCTCGTACGTGCACCCGGGGGTCTCCTCGAGCGGTTCGGGGTACTCGCAGGAGCCGTCGTCAGTTACGGCCGACTCGTTGAAATTGAGCGCATCCGGATAGGTGCATCCGGACGCGGTTTCGGTGTCATCCGGGGGCGAGGTGCAACCGGCCAGAGAACCGGAGAGAAGGAGCAGCACGACGAGATAGCTCAGGCGGCGCATGTCCAGCCGTTAGACGACGAACATAAAATACGATTCCACAACTTAGAGTGCTACTCCTCGTGGATTCAGACGTAGAAGTCGCTGGAACCTTCCGACTCTTCCGCGCCGATGGTTTCTTCGATGGAGCCGCTGACTTCCATGGTGGCCATCAGCTTCCTCGCAGTCTCCTCGGTGGAATCCAGATCGAGACTCAGGGGCAGGTCAAGTCCGGCCTCGATCCACGATGCCAGCCGGTCTGCTGCGAGCACATCTGCACTGGCACCGAGTGTCTCGGCGACGAGCCCTATGGCGGGCACGCCATGGAGGGGAGAGAGCGCTAGAATAAGGCCGGCGACGCCTATCATACCGGCCTCTGGGTGCTCCCGGCTAACGGGGATGTCGTCGGCCTCCAGATCATCTCTGACCCCAGGGTCGGCGCAGATGACGTGGATGCCCTTGTCATCGGTTCCTGACGCGAGGCCGGCTAGGATCAGCAGTCGAGGTGTCTTAGACTCGGCCGCGAGAGCGAGGATGCTCTCTGCGACCTCGTGCTGACCGGCAGCAGTCATGGGCTGAAGCGGGCCGCCGATCGTGATCACGGTGCTGCCATCGGGCAGGAGGACGGAGTTGATGTTGATCCGAGGTGGCGTGACCAGGCCATTCTCATCCAGTGTGGAGTGGGGCGGGAAGTCAGGGTGCAGGACCCATCCGATGCTGCGAGAGGGGTGCTTCTCAACCAGCGAGTCGACAATCAGCTTACCGACGTTGCCGACCCCGGGTACCGCCTCAATCATCGCGGCGTGCTCGGGCAACCCATCCCCTACCAGCCAGCGTATCTTGGTGCGGTTCACTCCTCCTCGCCCCCGGTGTCCTCGCGCGGGGTAGGGAGCGACTCCAACCACTCCTTGCTGCCCACATCGAGCCTCTTCCTGCGCCTGGCTCCCTGCGGGTCTTCGGGCGAGTACTTCATCGGCGAGACGGCGACCATGGCAGCACCGCACTCCTTGCATCTGGCCCCTAGACCGTGCTCGCCACAGGAGGTGCAGCGCTGAAGCTTAGTGCGAACCATCCTATCTCCCAAGCCCGCTTCGATTTGGAAGGGTCAATGAAGTCTGTGCCTCGAACTGCTCACTCAGACGCGTTCAGCGCTGATTGAGCCATCGACCGAGGACACGATGTCCGAGGCCGCCTTCTGCGCCGCCTCCCAGACAGACTCGGCCGCTGGGTAGTCCGGGGCGTGGATGTCCACTCGGTAGTGCGGAGCCCCGTCGTAGTGGCATGTCAGTGTGACGTCCTCGAGACCGATCGCGCAGGCCTCGGCCGCGAGCAGGGCCTCGCGAATCGCATAGACTCCCTCGGGCCCCCAGATCTGGATGTCGAACTCGCCGCGGATCTCTACGAACGGGGGGACGATGTTCTCGACGGCCAACTCGGTGACGACGCTTATCCAATCACCAGTGAAGCCGGCATCGGGCAGAGCACCCTCACTGAGGGTGCACTCCTCGAGCGCGCCATACAGCGTACCGAATATCTCCTCCATCTCGTCGCATACAGCGGTCGTCTTCTCCTCGTCCCATCCGACTCTCTCGGCTACGACGCGCATGATCTGCCCTGCGCGCTGCTTGTTTTTCCAAGCCTGCAGGGTGTCTCTCCTGCGCTCATCGGAGACGGACTTGATGGAGAGCTCGACCCTCTGCCTGTTCTTCTTGATTTGGATTACCTTGGCCACGACCCGCTGACCCACTCTGAGATGGGATCTGATGTTCTTGACCCAGCCGGCAGCCACTTCCCCGATGAAGACAAAACCGGTGCGTTCGCCGTATCCGTCGAGGTTGAGGTAAGCTCCGTTCTCGCGGACGTCCCTGACTGTGCAGATGAGCAACTCCCCCTCCTCGGGCCAGTCGTCTTCGCCGTCCATGGTAACGTCCCCTTCACTTGAGGACGTCTTCAATCGTGCTTCCGGACAAATCCGCTTTGCCGCCGACCGGGCGAGCTAGGGTCGCACCGCAGATGGAGCAGGCGATCAAGGTCGACGCCCTGTCGAAGATGATGGCTTCGTGACCACAGTCACGGCAGTTCACACGCAGGAACCTTCCACTCATCTCAATACCTCAATCACTTGTCGATTAGTTCGAACTTCCTAGCACGCTGGCCCGAGGGCGAGTGCGCTTTACCAGTCTCTGTGCACCGGTAGATGAGGTTGACACGCCTAGTCGGCTTCTCACCGGAGGGCTTCGGACGGGGGAAACCACGGTAACCCGCGGTGACCCGGCGGAAGCGGCGCTGACCCCACTTCAGTTCGCTAGCACGTCGCTTCTTGACGCGTTCTACGGTGTGCTCGGTGTGCTTGCCAGCAGCGGGGCTGTATCGCTTCACCGTGCGTGGCATCTTGACCATGGCTTCACCTCAGCGTCTTGCGACACCGCGGCCACCGATGACCCGTTTATGAACTCTATCGAGCCTCCTGCGCAGCAGGAAGGCGAGGTCTCGGGGGCTTACTACGCAAATACGATGTAATGTCCAAGCACGCCGCAGGCCATGTCCCCTTGGGCTCTGCAGGTGTGGCTGGGTTTTGCGCTGTGCATCATCGGCATAGGTATGCACAGGACTGGCCCGGCATTCTCACGCCACCGCTTCGGCGCTCCAGTGGCCCTGCTTGGTCTCGCCCTGATGCTGGTCCATACGCATGAGCCTCCCGAGCCCGAGGCAGGGCTGGTCCTGAGCATGATCGATTCGCTCTGGGTGGCTCCAGCGGTCTTCGGCTTCGCTTTGGTCCTGATGGGGGCTCCGCTGTACTGGAAGGCTCGCCCGGCCACCCTGCTAGCGGGCTGGCTGCTAATCGCCGTCGCTTGGTACGTGGCCTACCCCTCCATAGCGGGAACCAGTTTGACTGATTTCCTGCCGGCCCTGACCGCACTTCCCGGAGCGGCGCTCGCACTCGCGGTCTTCGCGCTCTGCATCAGGACCGCTGAGAGGATGGTCCCCCCAGAAGCTGAGACCGAACCGCTCACCGAGAAGGAGCAGCGCTACGTTGAGAGTGTGCTGAAACGGCACCTCGGAGGTGACAGCGATGAGTCTTGAGATGGAGCTGGCCATCACCGCCTTCTCCGGCGCTGCCGCCCTCACCTCTCTGTGTGTGTTGTTGGCGATGCTCGGCACAATCAACCCGTACCACCGTCCTGAGGTGCCCTCGCTGGGTGCCCTCGCTGTCATCTTCGTCGCGACCTATGTGGTCGCGGCGACTCATGATGTCGAGTTCGGCCTGGATGCACTCAGGTTGACTCTGGTCGAGGGGGCGCTGGCGATTATCAGAATCCTTCCACTGGCCTTCGTGTTCCTGACGGTGATGCTGCTCAGAACCTCGCTCAGAAAACGCCCCGAAGACCCGTTGCTTGCTCTACTGGAGTCCGAATCCGGCTCTGTGTGACTCATTTCACTTGGGCAACTCTCATAACACCCGCGTCGGTCGCCGCGCTGTCCAGATGGGTGGTAGCGTTGTCTAAGGGAACTCCGAGTATGGGCAAGCGTCAGAAATCGACGCACATCCGCTGTCGCCGCTGCGGCAGGCACTCCTATCACAAGACCAAGGGCGTTTGCTCTCACTGCGGCTACGGCGCCACTGCCAGGATTCGCAAGTACAGGTGGAGCAAGCGCAACCGCTCGATGTCCGAGCGCAAGTGATTCCTGGAAAGTGCTAAGGCCCGCACCGCTAGGCCCGTACGGTATCCGATGTGCGGTATCATCGGAATCGTGGGGCATCCGCACTCGCAGGTCGGAGGCTGCATCTACGACGGCATGCTTGTCCTACAGCACCGCGGGCAGGATGCTGCTGGCATAGTGACCAGTGATTCCGACAACATCTCTCACCGCCGAGCCAACGGCCTCGTTCGCGACGTCTTCAGGTCGAAGCACATGTCCAAGCTTGAAGGCTCGATGGGGATAGGTCACGTACGCTACCCCACGGCCGGTTCGAGCTCGGCGGCCGAGGCTCAGCCGTTCTATACCAACACCCCTTTCGGAGTCAGCCTCGCTCACAACGGAAATCTGAACAACACCTCTGACATCATCAACGGGCTGCTGGAGTATGACCACAGGAGGATTAACACCAGTTCCGACTCCGAGGCCCTGCTGAACCTATTCGCCGCGGAGATACAGCGCTCGGTCAACGGACGACCGGGTGGGATGGAGGCCCTGGCCGAGGACGACATCTTCCGAGCTGTCGAGCGCACACACCTGCGGGCTGAGGGTAGTTACAGCGCGGTCACTCTGATCACTGGTTGGGGTCTGGTGGCGTTCCGCGACCCGAACGGCATCCGGCCTTTGTTCATGGGGGTCAACGATGTCGGCGGCTTCACGGAGCGTGTAATCGCCTCAGAGAGCGTCGTCTGCAAGGCGCTCGGCTTCGAGACGGGCCGCGACGTGGCGCCCGGGGAGGCCGTTATCGTCCGTATGGACGGCTCGTTCTCGTCGAAGGTATGCCACCCCGAGCCAGTTCACACGCCGTGTATCTTCGAGTACGTCTACTTCGCTAGGCCAGATTCGGTTCTGGATGGGGTCTCTGTACACGGGGCCCGACTTAGGATGGGTGCTGCGCTGGCCAGAAGGATTCAGCGGGAGAATCCCGACCACGGCATAGAGGCGGTCGTACCGGTGCCAGACAGCGGCAGGATCGCCGCTATGGAACTGGCGATGGAACTGGGAGTGCCTTTCAGAGAGGGCTTCGTCAAGAACCGCTATATCGGCAGGACGTTCATCATGCCAGGGCAGTCCATGAGGAAGGACTCGGTAAAGAAGAAACTCAATGCCATCGAGGAAGAGTTCGCAGGCAAGGCAGTGCTGATAGTGGACGACAGCATCGTCCGTGGCAACACATCACGCAGGATCGTCGAGATGGCCAAGGAGGCTGGAGCCAGACGGGTCTTCTTCGCTTCCTCCGCCCCTCCCATCGTGCATCCTAACGTGTACGGCATCGACATGCCCGCGCGCAACGAGTACGTCGCCTACGATCGGACGATAGAAGAGATTCGCGAGGTCATCGGCGTCGATTGGCTGCTCTACCAGGAGCTGCCTGCTTTGGTCGAGGCATGCCTCGGCGCGGGCGACACCGACCTCGCCAGTTTCGACTGCTCTTGCTTCAACGGCGAGTACGTGACCGGAGGCATCACCGAGGAGTACCTAGCGAAGGTCGAGAGCATGCGCAACGACGCTGCGAAGAGAAAAGCATCTGTCTAGCACGCCGACGCGGCAGAATGAAGTTCGATTGAACTCTCAGGAGGCCATGAGGGGCACGATAGACGCGCTCGCCAGCATCGATCTCGACGAAGTCGCCCGCTGCGCCTGCGTTCTCTCTGATGGTGACTTCGCCATCGGGTGCGACTCCGGTGCCCTACATGTGTTCGGCTGCGATGGTGTCGTCATCGAATCTACTGACCTGGGCAGCAGGGTAGTTGGACTGGCACGTCTGGGCGACTTGGTAGTCGGGGCCTCTAACATGGGCGGTGTATCTGCATTCCACGCCGAACCCCGCTGGTCTTACCCCGTAGAATCGGGCTGTGAGACGATGGCGACCTCGGCCGGCCACGTGGTCGTGGCCGACGGCTCCGGCTGCCTGACGGTGCTTGCCACCGACGGCAGCGAGACCGCCAAGTCGCATGTCGGTCATTCAACCGGACTCGCCAGCGCCGAGGATGGAACCTGCGCTGTCGCGCTTGAGGACGGCAGATTACTCATCCTCGGTCCAAAGCTCGAGGTGTTGCATGATTCACCGGCCGCAGAGGATGATGTCGAGACGATCTCCTGCATGGCCTTCCGCTCTGACGGCGTTCTCGTAGTCGCTCGCAACTCTCTTGGCATGACGGTAGACGAACGGCCTGAGAACAGGCTGGAGTGCTGGCATTCCGAGCGCGGACTCGTCAACACCTCCGAGCTGCCCGCGAGAGCGACCACTATGATGGCCACCGGCTCGGGCGTGGTGGTGGGATGCTTCGACGGTAGCCTGCTCATTCTGGACATCGGTGAGAGGCAGGAGCGGCTGATAGCGGAACTTGACTACCAGATCTCGGGGGTCTGTGCATGGGGTGATGACCTGTTGGTCGCATCGTGGTTCGACGTCTTTCGGATTACCACAGGGGGCGAGGTCATCTGGCAGTTCGAGCACATCGGCGTGGTTGAGCACATCCTTGGTCTGGGTGAGCGAGTTGCTGTGCTGGGTGACGACAGGAAGGGGAGAACCCCTGCCCCCATGGTCATTCTCGACCCCGACACGCCTCCTCGCCATGATGACTTCCTCACTACAGAGGAGCCGGCCGAACCGAGTTCGGACGAATTCTCGGGCTCTCTCTCCGAGGAGGAGGAGCAGATGGCCGATGAGAGGCCGGCCCTCCCCGAGCAGGCCAGAGGCATCCTCGACACCCTAGAGGAGGAGATTGAGATTAAGGTGGACGAGCAGGCCGTGGAAGCCGACCTGCTCGAGGACCTCTCAGCATCAGCCCGCGCGATTAACCTCCCTCCGGTTGCCGACGCCGGCGATGACCGCACCGTGGACGTCGACGAAGAGGGCAAGGCCACAGTGCTGCTGGATGGAGGTCGTTCGTACGACCCCGACGGCACCATCGAGGGATGGGCATGGGAGGATGGAAAGGGGACGGTCATCGGAGACACGCCGCAGGTTCGTGTCCGGATAGCCAGCGGGGTGCACGTCTTCCACCTGACTGTCACCGACGACAGAGGGGCATCGACGAAGTCAACGATAACGGTGCAAGCCCGATGATCACAGTTTGCCTAGCTCGTCTTTGAGGGCAGGGAGGGCTTCCTCCCAAGTGGCGACTATCCCGTAGTCAGCCACGCCGAAGATCGGTGCATCCGGGTCCTTGTTGATGGCCACGATGTACTTGCTTGTCCTCATTCCAGCCAGATGCTGGATGGCGCCGCTGATACCGACCGCGATGTAGAGGCTGGGGGTGACCGTCTTACCGGTCTGACCGACCTGCATGCTGTGGGGTATCTCGTCCCAGGTGTCCACAGCGGCTCTGCTCGCTCCGACCGCAGCCCCGATCATGTCTGCGACCTCGTTGAGGTGCGAGAAGTTGGCCGGATCGCCCATGCCCCTCCCGCCGGAGATGATGATGTCGGCCTCGGCCACATCCAACCTCTCGCTAGCCTTGGCGATGGCCTCCTTGACTGCGACGGCGACGTCAGCGCTCTGGTTGACCGTGCTGACATCCGCGTTACCCCCGCCTCCAGCTGCATCGAAGGCATTGGCTCGCAGTGTGATCGCGCAAGGCCACTGGACTGTCGAGGTTTCGATTGCCTTGCCTGAGTATATCGGTCGTGTGACCGAGATTCCAGAAGCTATCCCTAGGGCCGTTGCGTCCTGCACAATCGGGATTCCGCGCATCGCTGCCATCGTCGCCGCTATCTCGCGCCCGGAGGCCGTAGCAGCCGCCATGATGACATCACCGCGCGCCACCGAGTTCAGAGCCTCTGCCCAAGCCCCGCCATCGAATGAGCCGAAGCAGTCGCCCTCGACTGAGATTACCTTGGTCACCCCGGCGATGGAAGCCGCCTCGGTAACACCCACGCCTCCGGCGCACAGCACTGTCGAAATCCCTCCGATGGAAGACGCAGCACCCACCAGTTGTGCGGTGACGGGGTGCAGCCCGCCCCCGGAAGCCTCCGCTATCACTGTGACATCCATTCTCTCACCTCAGATTACATTCGCCTCGTCGCGCAGTTTGCCGACTACGGTCGCGACAGACTCAGCCCCCTCAAACTTCTGTCCAGGGGGCTTTTCTGGGGGAGGCGAGTGTGTATCAATGGAAACGGAGGAGCTGCCCGTGTCGACACCGAGGTCGGCGGGGGTCATCGTCTCGATGATCTTCTTCTTGGCCATCATGATGCCTCGTACGTTAGGCCGGCGCAGTTCGGTGGTACCCTTGTCGAAGGCGAAGACGCACGGGCTGGATACAGCGACCCTCTCGTTGCCGCCAGCACTGGCGCGTATCGCGGTGAAGGAGTCGCCGTCCGCTGCGACTTCGGAGACCATAGTGACACAGGATGCGTCCAGCAGATGGGCGACACCGGGGCCGGTTGAGCCGGCGTTGGTGTCTGCTGCCTGCTTGCCGCAGAACACGACATCGGCACCGATGTGCTCGACAGCCGCGGCCAGTATCGCCTGCACCTGCGTGGTGTCGAGTGCGCCGAGGTCGTCCACGAGGATGTGGATCAATGCATCGGCCCCGACGGCTGCCGCGTCTGTGAGCATCTTCGCAGCGCGTGCCGGACCGCAGGTCACTGCAATCAGGTCACCACCACCAGCCTCCTTGATCTGGAGGGCAGATTCCAGGGCGTATTCGTCATACGGACTGAACGACCACTTGCTGACAGCAGCCTCATCGACTCTGCCGCCCGAGACGGTAATCTTGGCAGTGGTGTCCGGAACCTGCTTGAGTAGTACTGCGATCCCCATGTAAGCACCGGCGCTCCGGCGACCGAAGACCCATCTAAGAAGATTGGGAAGGCGAAATGGGCTCTAAAGAGCCCAATCGAGACTCAAGGCTCTCGTGTGAAGGCCTGAATCCCGGTGATGTGGCGTCCGATGATGAGATTGTGGATGTCGTGAGTGCCCTCGTATGTCTTGACCGACTCCAGGTTCGCCATGTGCCGCATTATCGGGTACTCGTCGAGTATCCCATTGGCCCCGTGGATATCGCGCGCCATTCTAGCGATCTCCAATGCCATGTCGACGTTGTTCATCTTGGCCAAGGAGATCTGCTCTGGCGTCCAGGTCCCGTCATCCTTCTTCTTGCCGAGATGGAATGCGAGAAGCTGGCCCTTGGTTATCTCCCGCAGCATCCAAGAGAGCTTGTTTTGTACCAGTTGGTAGGACGCTATCGGATGGTCGAACTGGATTCGGCTGAGTGCGTACTCCCGGGCCGAACTGAAGCAGGACTGGGCCGCGCCCACTGCTCCCCAAGAGATTCCATAGCGTGCGTTGTTGAGGCAGCTGAACGGCCCCTTCAGGCCCTCCACTCCGGGCAAGATCCTGTCCTTTGGTATCCTGCAGTCTTGGAAGACCAGCTCGCTGGTCACGCTGGCCTTGAGGGAGTGCTTCCCCGTCATCTCGGGGGCGGTGAAGCCAGGGTCTTCCTTCTCGACGATGAAACCGCGGATGACACCGTCGAGCTTCGCCCAGACGATGGCCAGATCGGCTATGGTGCCGTTGGTGATCCACATCTTGGCGCCGTTGAGCAGGTAGTGGTCCCCCTTGTCCTCGGCTCGAGTGATCATGTCGCCGGGATTGGAGCCGTAGTCTGGCTCCGTGAGGCCGAAGCAGCCGATCCATTCGCCAGCGTGCATCTTGGGCAGGTAGTGGTTCTTCTGCTCCTCGCTGCCGAAGTCCCATATCGGGTACATGGCGAGCGAGCCCTGCACGCTGGCGAACGAGCGCACGCCGCTGTCGCCTCGCTCGAGCTCTTGGCAGATCAAGCCGTATGCGATGTATGAAAGTCCGGGGCAGCCGTAGCCTTCGAGAGGGGCTCCTAGCACACCCATCTCACCCAGATCGACGCGCCACTGGTCGGGGAATACCTCGTCTCTGCAGGCCTTCTCGATGTTGGGTATGACGTTCTCGTCTACCCAGTCCCGTACGGCGTCGCGGATCATCCGCTCCTCGTCGGTCAGCAGCGAATCGACATCGTAGAAGTCCAATGCCTCGTACGCCATCTCTCTCAATCGGTCCCGACAGTGTGGCCCACATGAACGTTGCTTCGCGGCCCGGAGGGCCGGATTTCGCTAGCCCCTCTTCTTCCTGCGAGCCGCCCTGCGAGCCTCGCGCTTCTCCTCGGCGGTACCGAATCGAAGGGTAAACCACTGCCGGAGGCCCGGAAACAGGCCAAACGCGAGGCTGAGTATCACTAGGAGGGTGGCGAGTGGAATAGCAATCAGGATCCAAGCGCCGAGGATTCCTCCGACCGAGTTCGAAGGCGGCGGATGGTACTGCACCAGCGTACCCCTATCGGTGAGGATCCAGCCGCTGTCCCTGTCCGTGCTCCATGATGCCACTATCCTCTCGCCCGCGATCGATGCGTCGAAGTCGACGGCATCGGAATACTCCAGCCATGGGAACGCCGCGCTCAGGCTGAGATCGTGCTCTATCAGACTGAAGGGGGTCTCGATGATGAGCGAGCGATCTCCGTGCTGGTGCGACAGCCCCGTGAAGTGACCCTCGACACCGCTGAGTTGAATGATTTCCACCCCCGAGGTCGAGGGCTGCTCACCATCAAGGGAGATCGTGGCGATGTTACGGTCGCTCGAGACTGCTACGCACTCATCACGCTCCCCTGTCGGACACTGGACATCAGACCACGGGTAATACGTCCCGCCTATCCAATGCAGAGAGTGATCCCGGTCGATGACTCCGATTCCATTTAAGACGCTAGACACCACGCAGAGCATCAGCGAGGGATGGCAGTCGATGCCTGAGATGTCACTGGCCCCCCGTCCCAGAATCGGATGCACCTCCGCACCTCCGTCTTCAGCCGCCCTCATTCTCCAGAGCCAGCCGTCCTCTCCCCCGACATAAGCCCAGGAGCCTCCGGTGTTCCATGCCACCGCAGTCAACTTCGTCTGGCCGAACTCAACCTGGCCGCCAGCGTTGGTGATCGAATGGTCCTCCCGGGCGTACCTGAGTACCTGCCCTTCATTGCCGACGATGAATGCCGTCTGACCTCCCGGGTGAAAGTCACCATCGTTCAAATCCACCTCGCTGTTCCAGAGCAGTTCTATCCGAGTTTCTGGATCCGTAGTGCTGACGAGTTCCAGATACGCATCCGCACCGAATACTATGGCCCATTCGCCGACAGGGTCGAGCGCCGCCCCATTCAATCCCAGATCCTCCTCCGACAGGCTGACTACGTCATACATGTTCACGGCCGAACCGGCGCTCGCTGCCGGGGCCGCCATCAGTAAGACGCAGGCCACAGCCAATGCACTGGCGACCCTTCGCCGCATGCTCGCCCGACAGGTGATGCCGGTTTAGCCCGTTCGACACACACCCCGACGCAGTCTGACTCGCAACAGCATTCAAGAAGGTCCCAGCCAGCGCCCGGACATGGAGAGATTCGATGTCAAGCGAGGACTGGTAAAGCAGGTCACTGCAGATGGCGGACTGGCCGCTCTGGCACGCAGGCACTTCGATAATGTCGAGGGCACAGGGGGGAACTCGTTCAGTGCCTCTCATGGTATTATGACCTCAATAACGGCAAGCTACAACGAGCAGGGCGCGCTGGTGGCAGAGGTGACCAACGTGCCCCCGAATTTCGACGATCCGGAAGCGATGAAGGCAGCCATGGATGCCCGTAGGAGGTGGACGACCTTTCTCGACGACGCCACCGGCTACGACTCCAAGCAGAGGGGCAACAAGGCCAAGGAATGGGCCAAGAAGGCGAGCAAGGCCAAGTCAGCGATATCCGGGGCGCGACATTTCATGAGAATGTCCGAAAACCTGTCCGACGAGGTGCGGGAGCAGGCAGAGTCTATGATTGAGGAAATCGAGGCCGCGCTGGAACAAGGTGACAATACCAGAGCTGCAGGACGCGCGGAGAAACTGTCGAAATCACTCCAATGAGGTGAAGCATGAGCCAAGACGACCCCCTCTCGTCGCTCGACGAGGAGGGTCGCGCATGCATTGAGAGGATGTTCTCAGGGTGCGCCGAGGTCGTAGGCGTGGAACATGTGGCTTCCGTGATAGCAGGAGGCCCTACGCACTCGGGTGACGGCCAGCTTGTCGCCTACATCGGTATCGAGCCGAGCGGCAAGGCGCATCTAGCATACATTCTCCTTGCCGACACCATTCGAAACATGCTTGATGAAGGCGTCAATGTCATCATCCTACTCGCAGACTGGCACGCATGGATCAACGACAAGTTCGACAGCGACATGGACAAGATTACGCTCGCTGGCGAGTACATGACAGAGGTCTTCCGAGCCCTGCTCGGCAATCTGGAAGAGGGGGAAGGATCGGGCCAGTTGAGGTTCCTCAGTGCATCCGAGTTGATGGACTCCGGCAAGTACTGGGAGAGAGTCCTGCGCTGCTCGAAGAACATGAGCCTCTCTAGGGTGCGCAGGACGTTCAGCATCATGGGCCGCGACGAGGACTCCTCTGACCACGATCTCGCCGCCTTCTACTACCCGGCCCTGCAGGCCGCCGACATCTTCGAGCTCGGAGTCGACATCGCATTCGGGGGCATGGATCAGCGCAAGGCGCACATGTACATGCGCGACGTCGCCGACAGGTATGGCTGGACCAAGGCCACCTGCATTCACACCCCTATGATCTCGGGGCTCAAAGGTCCTGGCGGCAGGATGGACTCCTTCGACCACAAGATGTCGAAGTCCGACCCCGGCGATGCCATCCTCCTGGATGATTCACCCGATACGGTGCGCGCGAAGATTGGCAAGGCATTCCTTGAGGTGGGCAGCGCCGACTCCCCGGTGTTCGAGATAGCCCAGCACATTGTACTCCCGAACAGCGGCTCGATCCAAGTCATTCCAAAGCCTGAGTACGGCGAGCCTTCGACTTGGGTTGATTTGCAGTCTTTCATCGAAGCTGTCGCAAATGGGACAGTACATCCTCTCGATGCGAAAATGGCCGTAGCAGAAGGCCTCGTAGAGGCCTTGGCCCCGATTTCGGAACATTTCGCTGACAAATCTGAATTACTCAGTGCAATGAACCGGCTAACCGGCTCTCAGTAAATCGTTTTGGATTGTTTTTTCCATTGGATATGCAGGGCGAGGCCTCATAACCTGTACTCTACCGGGCGGGACCAAAGGTGGGCGTATGGTTTCAGTAGGCATCGATGACATCGCGATTCACTTTCCCCGGCTGTACTTCGACATGGAGGACTTCGCCAAACTGCGAGGTGCCGATTTTGGCAAATTGAACCGGGGCCTCGGACTCGCCGCCATGGCGATTCCGGACGTCCACGAGGACACCGCCACGATGGGGGCCAACGCTGTTCGCAGACTCATCGACCGCAACGGCATGGACCCGTCCACAATTGGGAGAATCTACCTCGGTACCGAGTCGGCCCTCGACGGTTCAAAGCCCACAGCCACCTACATCATGGATATGCTCGAGCAGCGATACGCCCCGACCCACGGCAAGGACTGCTTCCGAAACTGCGACGTAGTCGACCTGACATTCGCTTGCATCGGCGCTGTCGATGCCATGCACAACACACTCGACTGGGTCGCCAATGGCGGCGAGGACAAGGCTCGGGTCGGAATCGTCGTCTTCGCTGACAACGCCAAGTACGACATGGGCTCCTCCGGTGAGTACACGCAAGGCGCTGGTGGCGGCGCCATCTTGATTCGCCACAACCCACGACTGCTGGAGATACCCGATATCTGGGGCATCTCGACGATGCCTGTGCACGACTTCTTCAAGCCTCGGCGTGAGGTTGATACCAGGACCATCGTCGAGAATGTGCTCGACCTCGCCAGAGAGAGCGGCGAGAAGGTCAGGGAGGGACTGGCTGAGCGTATCCTCAAGCATCTGCCTAGATCCTCGAAGAAGGACGATGTGATGTTCGAGAACCCGACGCTCCAGATACACAAGGACACCCCTGTTTTCGACGGCCAGTACTCGAACCGCTGCTACTCAGAGTCGGTCAAGCAGGCTTTCATCAACTTCCGTTTCAAGGCTATCCGCGAAGGCAGGTACGACCCGGAGTCCGATGAGATACTCACCGAACAGTGGAGCCGAATCATCGTCCACCTACCTTACGCCTTTCAGGGCAAGAGGATGTTTCCCGACGTCTTCCGCCACGACCGCAGGCACCTGCCGATGTGGGAAGGAATCGTATCGGAGATTGGCCCCGAGCCGTTTCCGGAGGACTTCCCAGACACTCCCGAGGGGCTCGAGGAGTTTGAGAAGGCAAACGATTCATACCGCCGACTGATATCCAAGACTGTCGAGTTCAAGCAGTTCGTCGACGAGCGCATCGAGAAGACCACAAGGGCTTCCAGCCTCATCGGGAACCAATACACCGGCTCCATCTTCCTCGCACTGATGTCTTCGATGGAGTCCGATTACATCGAGAACGTGGACATGACCGGCGAGAAGCTTGGATTGTGCGGATACGGTTCAGGCGCCAAGGCGAAGGTCTTCGAGGGCGAGGTACAGCCGCAGTGGCGCGAGATCGCCTCGCGATTCCACCTCTTCGAACGCCTCTCATCCCGCCATCCGATTAACAAGACGGTTTACGAGGCGCTACACCGCGGCTCTCGCAAGCGCTCTGTCGTCAAGCCCAGCGACGAGTTCGCCCTCGTCGCTATCGGCGGCGAGGGGCAACTCGAGGGACAGCGCGAGTACCGCTGGGTCGAATAATGCCTCAACTCGAGAGTATGTCTGCCAACTCGTCGAGGAACCTATCGACCTCGTCCATCGTGTTGTAGTGCAGCACGCCTACGCGCAGCACGCCCTCTGGCTCGAGGCCGAGAGCCTCGGTGAGCTCAAGAGCGTAGAAGTTCCCCTCCCAGACGAAGATACCGCGTTCCGCCAGTGCATCAGCAATCCGTTTTGGACTCATCGAGTCATGGGTGAAGGAGACCGTGGGCGCCCTTTCGGTCTTGCGCTCAGAGTCGGTGATACCCCAAATCCTGACCCCATCGAGGGCTTGCAGTCCGTCGATCATCCTCCAACACAGTGACTGCTCGTACTCTTCGATAGCTTCGAAGGCGCATCCTAGTGCCTCCCTCCGACTCAAGTCGCCATCAGAAACGCAGCGCCCTATCCAGGCGATGTGCTCGATAGCCGCGATGGTGCCGGCCATCGCCTCGTGACTCTGAGTCCCGGTCATCCATCGGAATGGGATCTCCTCGGTGGCGACCCGGAGTTTGGCCACCGGTAACTCGGCGAGCCTTTTCGAGCGACCCCACAAGACCCCTTGATGGGTCCCGAAGAACTTGTACGAGGAGCAGGTGAGGTAATCGCAGCCCATCGCCTCAACGTTGATGAGACAGTGAGGCGCGTAGTGCACCGCATCTACGAAGACCTCCGCACCGACGGCATGGGCCTTTTCGGCGATTCCGGATACGTCGTTGATGGTGCCGGATAGGTTCGAGGCAGCACCGACGGCGACCAGGACAGTGTTCTCGTTGATCGAGTCCTCGAGAGAAGATCGATTGTGGGTACAGCCATCGGGGTCGATGTCGACTCGACGAAGGGTAGCGCCCGACCACTCCGCAGCCAGCATCCACGGGTGCACGTTTGAATCGTGGTCGAGTCGCGTGACCACGACTTCGTCGCCCGGATTCCAGGTCCTGCTCAGGGCGCTCGCCAGCTGAATGGTGAGACTGGTCATGTTCTGGCCGAACACTATCTCTCTGTGATTCTCACAGCCGACGAAGTCGGCGCAGGCCCGCAATGCGTCATCTATCAGGCGATCCGTTTCCACGGAGGTCGCGAACGACATGCCGACGTTGGCGTTCTGGTGCAACAGATAGTGCCTGACGGCATCACCGACCGAATCGGGGGACTGACTACCCCCCGGTCCGTCGAAGAAGATGGCTTGACGACCGTCGACCATGCGTTGCAGACCCGGAAACTTGGAGCGCACCTCGTCGATCGGGAAAGCGGCCATGAAACACCTCATTCTGGCGCTATTGAACGGTTGATGACGATCCTCTGCACTTCTTGGGTTCCTTCGTAGATCTGGGTGATCTTGGCGTCTCTGAAGAAGCGCTCGACCGGGAAGTCCGTGGTGTAGCCGTAACCGCCGAGAACCTGCACCGCCCTCTCCGAGACCCACATAGCCGTATCCCCGGCGAACAGCTTGGCCATGCTCGCCTCCTTGGTGTGCCTCGGAGATCCGTCCTCGTAGTGCCTCTGCTTAGCCCAGGCGGCCTTGTAGACCATCAACCTAGCCGCTTCGGTACGGGTGGCCATGTCGGCGAGGTAGTTGCCGATACTCTGGTGGTGGGCGATGGGCTTGCCGAAGGCGATTCTTTCGTGAGCGTAGTTCAGTGCCGCCTCGTAGGCGCCCTGAGCGATGCCCAGTGCCTGTGCGGCGATCCCTATTCTGGAATTGTCGAGGGCGTTCATGGCGATGGGAAAGCCATCGCCGGATCCATTCAGGACATTCCCAACAGGCACCTTGCAGTTTTCCAGCAGCAGAGAGCAGGTGTCGCTAGAGCGGATTCCGAGTTTGTCCTCCTTTTTGCCGACAGAGAAGCCCTCGAACGACTTCTCGACGATGAAAGCGGTTGTTCCACCGTGCTTCTTCTCGCCGTAGTCGGGATGGTCGACGTCCTTGGCGAAAAGCACGTAGATGTCGGCATTCGCTCCGTTCGTCACCCACATCTTCTCTCCGTTGAGCATGTAGTGACTCCCATCTTCACTCAGCTTGGCCCTGCAACTCAGAGCCGCCGCATCAGTCCCGGCGCCGGCCTCGGAAAGCGAGTAGGCGCCGATATCGCTTCCAGCAAGGCGCGAAAGGTACTCCTTCTTCTGCTGCTCGTTACCGTGCAGTGCGATGGTTTTGGAGCACAGTCCGACATGGACGCAGAACATCACTGAGAATGATGGATCGACCCTTGCGAGCTCCTCGACGATGATGGCTTCGGAGATGTCGTCGACGGGGCTGCCGCCGTAGTTCTCGGAGATTGTGATCCCCTGCAGTCCGGAATCGCAGAACGCGCGCCATTCGTCCAAAGGAGCTGCTTGCGCCTTGTCCCTCTCGAGGCATGTGGGCGCCAGAACCTCTTCGGCGAAGTCGCGTACCATAGCGCGAATCATGCTCTGTTCTTCGGTCTCGCTGAAGTCCATCGCTCTCCCCGCTCAACCGAGGCGGGTATTGTTGTTAACCCCTATTGGTCGCTCTTTCTGAGTGCATGGGGAATCGAATAGTTCAAATTGGATATCTGAGCGCGCGGATTGGAATCATTATGGCGGCCGGGGATTTTTTCGAATTTAGCATCGCGCATGATCGCAAGTACACACTGGAGCATCTATGGCTTCAGGTGCTCGATGACAAGGCCGAGACCGTCAAGATAGGAATCAGTGAGTTCCTACGTGCGGAGTACGGCGACATCGTACGCGTGGTGCTAACTCGTCCGGAGGATGATAGCGAGTTCAAGCTCGAATCGGATGCAGAGGACGGTGACGACGACTTCCCTGGAATAATGGGCAGTGGTGACGAATTAGGAGTGGAAGACCTGCTGATTACAGTCCTAGCCAACTACGAGGGGGATATGGAGACGATTCTGATCAACTCCCCAGTCCCATGCAAGATCCTTGAACTGAACGGCGAAGTCGAGGACAATCCCGATCTTGTCAATGACGATGCCTACGGCGATGGTTGGTGCATGATAGTCAAGCCACACGATTTCGACGAGGACCAGTTCCTCGATGAGAAAGAGTACATCGAAATGCTCAACGAGCTTCCCTAGGGCCA
Source organism: Candidatus Thalassarchaeum betae (assembly GCA_022448665.1). Taxonomy (GTDB): domain Archaea; phylum Thermoplasmatota; class Poseidoniia; order Poseidoniales; family Thalassarchaeaceae; genus Thalassarchaeum. The sequence goes on from JAKUUO010000010.1 coordinate 27,184, forward strand.
AGACAGGGCCGGCCACTCCTCGTGGTCCGAATCGTTCCAGTCTAGTTCCCTAAGCAGGGAGAGCACCTCATCGCTAGACGATAGGTCGCGCTCGACCTGCACCCGGTGCAACCAGCCCTTGAGTCGCCCCATTCGAGGACCCGGCTCGAGCCCGGTCGCATCCACCAGCATATTTCCGTCGACCAGTGGTCCGTTTCCGGCCCTGAGGGCGTCCAGCGAGGATAATGCACTTCTGAATTCCCCGACATCGCGCCCCAGTCCCTCGGAATAGGGCATGAAGAACTCCTGCCAAGCCTCCGGGAGAGCCGCCTTGAAACGCCTCAAACTTCCGATTTCGGCCAATAGAGAGGCGCTTGCCGCATCATGCAGGAAGGAGATTGCCCTCAATGGCTCCTTTGCTATGACCAATGCCTCTCGCAGTTTCCCCGCTAGCGCATCGCCGTCATCGTCCTCAGCACTGCACAGCATTGCGAGATTGACCACGAAGTCACTGCCGAATGCCGGCTCGGTGGTAGTGCGGATTCCAGACAGGACCCGTTCCAGGGCCCCGCTCTCGCTCATCACCGCTATGATCTCGCCCACGTTGCCACCAGTGAGTATATGCTGCATCTCCACCCCGATCCTCTCTCGTGAGACTCTCTCTAGCATCTCGCTGCATTCCATCACAGCAGCTCTGAGTTCGGGTTCCATCTGACGCATCCCACTCTCTGAGTCGAGGAATCGGAACGCGCGCATGATGCGCAAACCGTCCTCCCCCAGCCTCTCTCTGGCATCTCCAACGGAGCGCAGAACCCCAGCCCTGAGGTCAGCAACTCCGTCGTGAGGGTCTATTCGATTGCCATCGGCACCGATTGCCATCGCGTTGATGGTGAAGTCACGGCGAGCCAGGTCATCCTCGATGCTGCTTCCAAAAACGACCTCGTCTGGCCTCCTGCCATCGCCGTAGGTGCCTTCGCTGCGCAGGGTTGTGACCTCCCAACTTGGCTCACCGACAACACCCTCATCCAGCCTCACTACAACGGTCCCGTACTTCTCTCCAACCATCAGCGAGCGAGGGAAGAGTTCCTTGACCTCGGCGGGGAGCAGACTGGTGGCGATATCGATGGGCTTATCATCGGTGTCAGGACGACCAATTATCGAGTCCCTGACCCAGCCCCCTACGATCCAAGCCTCACCGGCGGAGCGCAGTCTGGCGAGGACCTGCGTATCGGCTTCGCTGAGGTACTCCAACGCGCGTTCCATGGTGCGCCGACGGACTATCTGCCATGATTACTTCGGGCGTTAGGCATATTGGCTAATGGCCCGTCGGACCGCTGTGAAGGTAGAACTAGTGCCTATCGAGGTCCTCCGTCCGCACGAGCAGGTCGTGTCGGACAAAGTGGACCAGCTGGAGAGAATGACCCTCCGTTGGAAAGCTTACACCAAGCCCCTCTTGATTGACCGGAAGACGGGCACCATCCTAGATGGACACCATCGCACCGAGGTGGCCAGACGACTGAAACTGAAGTGCCTGCCTTGCGTATCTGTCGACTATCTCGATGACGACGGCATCATCCTCCATATTTGGCCCAAGAGCGGCAGGGATTCCTTGGACAAGTCGGAAGTCATCGAAGCCGCACTATCCGGCGAACTTTTCCCCCCCAAGACCTCAAGGCACCTGCTCTCTGACCACCTGCCGCCGATATCCGTACCTCTGTCCCGGCTAGTGGAGCCGGCAACTGGAGATGTCGAGGGGAACTAGCCGCTCCATCTCAGATGAGAGTCAGGGAACGAGATCCTCATGCCCACCCGACATTCCAGGCTCCTCATCGCCCGGAGAGCCCGGATTGGCCAATTCGACCGACATGTAATCTCCGAACAGTGGCCACATGGGGCCGAGCCATTCCATCTCCATCAGTAGCAACTCCATCACAGGGTGCTCGAGAATCTCGTCCTCGGTCGAATCCTCATCGAGCGTAGGCAGGTCGGCGGGGAGCTCTCTGAGGGAGATGATTAGCCCTTCGAGGCGAGTTAGCGTATCATCTTCGATCTCTATGACCTCGGACATCAGACCCAACAGATCCTCAAGGTGGTCTGCTAGTGAGTGCGGGTCCAGTGGAGACCGTTCCGACTCGCTGAGGTCCATCGGCCCGAACACCACACCGCCTAGGTCCGTGTCAATCCACTCGTCACCCTGCTTCTCGCGCTTGAGCAGCCTCTGGTGCACCGGCCCGCCGAAAGGACCGAGTACGAAACCACCATCCTCGACCAGCGCTTCGATCTCGGGCGGTAGTGTTCGTACAGACCCAGTGACAAGTACCCTGTCTACGCGCCTGCTCAGACCATTCCACCCTTCTAGTGCCTCAGGTGGGAGTACGGTCAGGAAACCCATTGAGTCAAACATTTCCAGCCTCTCGCTGGTATGCAATAAGACCTCATCATGCGGCTCGATGATGGTCACGACGCCGTCTGGACCGAGCATGCAGTCCAGCAGGGCAGCGAGGTAACCTCCCTTGGAGCCAAGCAGCAGGACATGCTGAGCCTCCCTAATTTCCAAGTGGTGTAGCAGCGTTGCCACCATATGAGGGGCAGAGATGGTCTTGGCGGCACCTCCCTCAGTGATCAGGAACGGGACCGGTCTGTCTCCAAGGAATGGCTCCAGACTGTGATCGGTGAAGCAACTCGGGTCCACAGAGCTCATCGCCTCCTCGATGCTATCGTCGAGAGGGACGCCAGCGGCCCTCAGCCGCTCAATCAACTCCGAAATCCCCTCCATCCGTGCTCCTCCGTGCCAATGGTTCGGCCGCAGAGGATTTGAACACAACGCTTCTGCGCTCTCCTAGGGTCCGTGGTCTAGGGGTTATGACGTCGCTCTTACAAAGCGAAGATCGCAGGTTCAATTCCTGCCGGACCCACCAAATCGCAATCTCCGGCTCAAACGAACAATTCGCCGCACTTCGCCCCGATTGGCAGCAATATAGCAACTGAAACTCTCAAGAGTGTCGGCTATGGCCGGAGAACGTGGTCGAAGAGACTGCGGGACTGGCTTCCCGAGTGACCCGGCGCCTGCGCAAGCGAGAGTGGACCATATCAACCGCCGAGTCATGCACTGGTGGGTTGCTAGCTTCATTGATAACCGACATTTCAGGGGCCTCTGAGTGGTTCAAGCAGGGCTGGGTAGTGTACTCCAATGAGTCCAAGATGCGCGAGCTCGGGGTCGAGAAGGCCGCCTTCGATGAGGGTGAGGCCGGGGCAGTCTCTCACGAGGTCGCGGTTCAGATGGCCAGAGGCGCTCGGTACCAGTCGGACTCCGATGTGGCCATCTCAATAACTGGAATAGCCGGCCCCGGCGGGGCCACAGCCGAGAAGGAGGTCGGGAGGGTCCACGTGGCGGTGGTGACCGGTGATTACTTCCTAGTCAGGAGGATGGATTTCGGAGAAAACGACCGTCTCGACAACAAGCGTTCCTTCGCAGCTTTCGCCCTGCGACTCGCCCTCGAGGCCCTCGACAGGGTCGTCGAGGTCGAGGAGAGGGCCTCTAAAGCCACAATCAACGAAGAGGAACCGTCTTCGATCGACACCTCTGAGTTCGATCCCTCTGACGAGGAGTGGGAGGGCAGCATGAGCTGGAAGGGCTCGAAGAAGACGGTCGCAGAGGAGATTTCCAAGGTCGACCTCGCTTCTCTCACAGACTGGGACGAGTGAACGGTGCCTGCGGCACCGATAGCAGATTTCAGGCGATATCATCATGAGCGTCCCTAGAACTGCTCCAGCGGATGACCGGTCAGGATTGGGCAGAACGGCAGCGAGTACTCGCCGCCGCTGGACTGCTGGTGATAGGGAGGGCCGCACAGGAGAAGGTCCAGAGTCTGCCGGACCTAGCTCCGCTGATTGAGGCGGCTCAGAGTTCCAATGTCGTGATGCTCAGTGAGAGGGCGATTGACGAGATATTGACTCTGGTGCCGACCGAGAGGACCATCGAGGCTCCGCCAGCAGCCCCCAGGACCGCGCAGGCTACCTTAGCCGACCCGGAGAGCCACTCTCCTATCGGCCGCACATTGGCTCCTGTCGTGTCCACTGAACCCACCCCTGCTCCTCGCCGTCATGGGCTCTCGCACTACAGCCTCGATGACTTTCCGATGGAGGCCAGGGACGTTGATTCCGAAATCGAGATTCACTTCGACATTACCGGCCGCTCTACAACAGAGGGCAAGATGTTCGACATGCAGTCCTTCTTCTCGGACCGCTTGCGGCAGATCCGCCAGATGATGATTGTAGGCCGCTCCTTGCCACGTCGACCCATCAGTAACTCCGAGGCTTGGCGCAACAGGCAGCGCTACTCCAGCACCGATTATGAGGTCACTCTGGTTGGGCTGGTGAGCGAGACAAGGTGGGCGAGGTCGGGCAACTTCAACTTCGTGATCGAAGATGAGACGATGCAGATCCGATGCTCACTGAAGCCGCCATCAGGGGCCTCAAACCTCCATCCCGCCTTGGACGGACTGATGAACGACGACGTGGTCGGAGTCAGCGGGCATTTTCTGATAGGGGAGAGAAATCCTTTATTCCTAGCCAATGACATACACATGCCGCCTCTGGGCCGGCACTCCAAGGCCACTGCCAGTGAGGACGAGGCGGTCTCGGCCGCCTTCCTGTCCGATGTCCACGTCGGCAGCAAGACATTCCTAGCCCCGCAATGGGAGAAGATGATCGAGTGGTTCAGGACCGACCCACTGGCTCGGACTGTGAAGTACTTCGTGCTGAGCGGAGATGGAGTCGACGGGGTGGGGATATACCCAGGTCAGCAACGCCATCTGGCCATCACTGACCTGTTCAACCAGTATGGGGAGTTGGCTAGGCTGCTCGAGGGTCTGCCCGACTGGGTCGACTTGATGATACTGCCTGGCAACCACGATGCGGTCCGTCCGGCGGAGCCGCAACCGGCATTGGACCCCGAAATCCAGCAGGACTACTCCGACGCCGTGTTCGTCGGCAACCCCTGCGACTTCAGCCTCCACGGAGTTCGCATCCTGTCTTATCACGGTAAGAGCATAGACGACTTCGTCGCAGGCCTGCGATCGGTCACCTACTCGACTCCCGAGCTGGCGATGAAGGCGATGCTGGAGCGCAGGCACCTTGCACCATCGTGGGGGGGCAAGACCCCACTATCCCCAGAGCCCGAGGACCGGATGGTCATCTCGACCGTGCCCGACATATTCGTCACCGGCCACGTACACGGCCACTACGCTGGCAATTACAAGGGCACGACGATGATACACAGTTCCACCTGGCAGGATCAGACAGACTATCAGCGCATGCTGGGATTCCAGCCCAAGCCCTGCATCCTGACGGTAGTCAACCTGCACACACACGCGACGGCTTCAATCCCCTTCGCCTGAGTCTGGAAACTCTTCGCCGTCGAAGATATGCGGCCACAGAGCTCGCAGGTCCCCTTCTAGGACGACGGGGACCCCCGCCGCCTCAAACGCGTCGACCGCCCTCTGTCTGGCAGGATTGAAACCTATGAAGCCAGAGCCGGGGATCATCATCGAGAGGTCAGTGCTTGAATCACCCACCGAGACGATGCTTTCAGGTTCCAGCTCCTTGATTCTCGCGAGCTTCTCGACCAATAGCCCCTTCTCGTGAGAGTTCACTTGCGTGGGCGCAGGCCCGCGCAGCATTCCCTCGTCATCCCAATCGAATCCGTTGGCAGCCCAGTCGTCGACCTTCAGCATGTCAGCAATGGTGCCCACGAAGACATCCACACCGGCAGACACGATGGCCACGAAGACCCTCCGAGACTGCAACGCGCGGACCGTTTCGCGCGCCCCGGGCATCAGCGTGATGCCAGAGTAACAGCGCATGATGTCCTCTCTGTGGATCTCGGGCTGCACCTCAGTCCACAGACGGATGTCGTCAGCCATGAACTCATCATCGCTGATCTCTCCATTCAGGAAGCGCTCAAGGGTTTCGAGATTCTCGGTACCGAAGTGGTCGTGGATATTCTGCCACGAGGAGCCGTTGTCGGTCAGTACACCGTCGCAGTCGAAGACGACCGCTCTGACATCGCTCATGCAGCCGTCGTCGCGTGGGCGTGTATAGTCCCTGCGAGGGAGATGGGTTGATGACCGTCAGGGAACTCGCCTCAGCATGGTCGGCCAAGGCAAGGCGGTGAAGGTCAAGATGCTGTTCTTCGGACCCTTGGCCGAGAGGCTAGGTGAGCGCGAGATCGAGGTTGCTTTGGAGCACGGAACGACAGGCAATCAGCTGATTGAGCGCTTCGAGTTGTCCGATTTTCTCGATTCTGGACTCAGGGTCGCTATCGATGGGCAGATCGGAGCATCTCTGGATACTCCTCTGAGGGATTCATCCGAAGTCGCCTTCCTCCCACCGGTTTCCGGTGGGTGAGGTACAATCCGGCCGAAGCATTTGAACGAGAACACTTCCGCCTAGAGTCGATAACATGGCCATAGGCACCATTGAGATAGCAATCCTCGTTATATTTGGGATAATCGTGTTCGGAGCGAAGAGGATACCCGAACTTGCTCGCAGCGTGGGCCTTGCCAAGGGCGAGTTCCAGAAGGCTGTGGAAGAAGGCGTTCAGCCATCTTCCGCCGAGCAGGACATGGATCGAGGCGGGATGACCGAGGAAGTCTCGAACGAGAACGAGTGATTCACTCCCTGCTGCGCCTGAGTCTCAGCACAGCTCCGCAATCGGGGCAGTTCCCAAGTTCCTCCTTGCCGGCGTGAGGTGCATCCGGATGTGGCTGTATCGCACCGCAACCTGTGCAGCGCAGTTCCCATGTCCACAGAGCTTGAATCCCCTCCATGGTGACCGATAGCCATGGGATCCCACCTCTCTCGCATAGGTTCTGCAGCCTGTAGTCGTCCGTCACTAGAGTCGCACCCCTCTCTATGGAGAGTGCGAGCAGTTCGAGGTCGACGGGTGACAGGCCAGCCATGTCCCCGGTCTGGGTCGCAAGTTCGCTGGCCTGTGCGAGCGCAGCATTCCCGGGAGTCGCCCATTCAAGGCCAATCGAATCCAGCAGCATCTCCCTGTCGGGCGAGATGCGACCCAGCTCAGCTCTCTGAGAGGGCACCACTAGGCCACCCCTCATCCGCTCCATAGGCCATGCGATGAGCGCAGCGGTGTCCAGCACCTCGCCAGTCGCCATGCTCGGGCGTAGGCTGACTGCGCTTTCAGGGGTCGCCTCCGAGTCTAGTCGGTGTCCGCGGGAAGCAACGTTCATCCCGAAAAGGATGGACGAAGGTGCGTGCTCAAGGGTATCACCGACTCGATAATCGAATGGGCGGAGGGCTTTGGCCTGCTGGGCCTCGCCGTTGTTTCTGCCTCCGAAGCAGCCCTTCAGCCAGCACCGCCCGACTTGCTGGTCATCCCCATGGTCCTAGGGGCCGATAGTTCCCTCGATATCCTAGCCATCGTTCTTGTCGCCACCATATCGAGTGTGGTAGGAGCAGTGGGGGGCTATGGAATCGGCGTTTACGCTGGCAGACCGATACTCGAGCGATTCGCCAGCGATGCAACAGTTGCCAGACTCGATGTCCTGATGGTCAGGTACGGGTCTGCCGGCATCTTCCTCGCCGCGGTCTCTCCAATACCTTACAAGGCACTGGCATGGGCAGCGGGAGCCGGCAGGATGGACCTCAGGATGTTCATCGCAGCGGGTCTCTTCGGCCGAGGGATAAGGTTCGGTATGGAGGGAATAGTGCTTGGGATATGGGGCGAGGAGTTTCTCGGTCTGATTGAGGACCCGCTTGCATGGCTGGTGGGGGGAATCATCGGTTTGGCTCTGTTCATACCCCTAGCGCGCTGGTGGTTCGCGCTAGCAGAGCCTGCAGACAATGGGGAATGATTCCCGACAAACGCGACAACCCACGACCCTTAACCCATCCAAGCCTCTCCGGTATCGCATGGGAAGGGCGCCAGCGTATGCGCGACGCGCTGCCTCGCTAGGCATCACGCTGGCGATTCTGGTTATCCTAGCGACGCCATCCGTTGCAGCCGACCAGGATGCCACTTGGGTGCGCACCTCCCCCGGGGTGTGGATGCTCGAGGACTCGCAGGGCCTGCTTCACCAGCCGCAGCCCGAGGCCGGCCTGTTCCTGAGCCCCTCGGAAGGGCGCACCGTTGGATTGGAACTGAGCGATGCTCTGGCGGGAATCTGGACTATCGCGGACATGTGGTTCGTGGCTGAATCGGAGGGGCAGTCCCCGGCTGATCCAGAACAGCAGACTGAAGGCCCCCAATTCATCCTCTCTCTGCCCGCGATGTCCTTCGCTTCCACCTTCATCGCCGTCACTTTCCTCTCTCTGGCTCTAGTCGCAGCCAGAGATGAGCCTACTCGGGCCAAGATATCCCAGTCGATGGGCCGATTCTCCCAACTCAGGGTCACTGAGGGCACAGGAACGCTCGCGGGGACCTACCAGCGCGGACGCCTAGAGGGCTTCTTGACCGCCCATCCCGGCTGCCACCTCTCTGGCATCATACGCGCTCTGAATCTGGGGAACCACCAGGCCGTACATCACCTGAGGACACTCGAGCGTGAGGGACGCGTCTGGTGCAGGCGTGACGGACGCCTACTCCGCTACTACACCTCAGCGGTCGACCCAGCAGCCGAGCTCTCCAGCCTGCCTCGCCCGGTCGATGCCAACCAGCTCAGTGACGTGGCTCTGATGGTGCTGCGTTCGATAGCCGAGCAGGAAGATGGACAGATCTCTCCGACACAGAGGGAGATGGCGGCCCGATTGGAGACGAGCCAGCAACTGGTCGGCCATCATCTGAAGCGACTTGAATCCCAGGGCCTGATTACGCGGAGGAGGAGAGGGCTGCGAACCGATCGGGCGCTCACCGAAGAGGGCATGAGACTGTGGGCGACTCTCGTAGAACCCGTCTCTACGAGACCTTGACAAATCCAATGACCCACTTTCCTTTAAGGTGGTCAAGGGGGCCCTGTGGCCAATGTACAAGATGAATCGCGACAGAACCGCCCGACGCCGAATCCACACCGGCCTCTTCCTTGTGGCCCTGATGCTGGGCTCAGGATGCCTCGGAGCGACCGATGAGATAATCGAGCAGCCAGAGCCTTCAGTGGTGACCGCCGAGGTCCAGATCGAGGGCTCGCCAACTACAGCCAACGACCTAATTGTCGCCAACGCCGTGATCTCCGAGGGCACTGGGCCCTACATCGTGAACTGGCGACTTGACGGGGTATTGGTGCAGACCTCCTCCAGCATGGCCTATGACGCTGGATTCCTCTCCGTCGGCACACACACCATCGAGGCCGAAATCACCGACTCGATGGGGGTGACTGGGGTCTCGGCTGTCATCTTCACGCTGCTGGAGCCAAACCGAGCCCCGACGATCTCCCTAGAACTCCCTATCGAAGGAACCGCAGGCGTCCCTGTGGCTTGGTCGGTAGATGCTTCAGACCCAGACGGTGATGACCTCGTAGTCGAGGTTGATTTCTCCGATGGCATCGCCCAGAGGGACCTCTCCGGGCAGCACGTCTGGGGTGAACCCGGTATCTACACAGTTCGCGTCTCAGCCACTGACACCTCGGGATTCCTGGCCAACGCTCAGGAGACGATCAGGATCGAGTACGCCGACGCGCCTTCGCTCACAGTTTCCACCAACCCCTCCCCTCAGGGACGCATACACCTCAATCTGGCCGGAGAGTTGACTATCACCACCAGCACCGAGGACCCACTCGGTCCCGTCTCGGTCAGCATAGACTGGGGCGACGGTTCAATGGTAGAACCGGCGTTCACCGAGGAGTCCCACCAGTACGCCGAGGAGGGCGTGTTCGTGGTACGCGTGATTGCGACCGGCTCGACCGGCATCACCACTGAGCGCGTCTTCCACGTTGAGGTGGTCTCCGTGGCCGACGACCTCGAGGCAGCCCAACTGCAGGAAGAGCTGGAGGAAGAGGCCGAGGAACAACTCGATACCGAGGTCGAAGAAGAGCTCGACAATGATGGAGATGGCACGGTTGACGACGTCACCGAGGCCCAACAGGACCCTGACTACGACTGGCAGTCCGACTTCGATCCCGATGGCGACGGATACTACGACGACGACCAGGAGGTCGACGACTGGGTCGCCACCGACGAGGAGTCGGTACGCGACGAGGTCGGTGACGAAGAGGAGACCGACGCCATCCCGAACGACCCTCTGATGATCGAGACCAGCGTTGTAAACGAGGACGAAGGGCCGTCCGATGCCGAACTTGGCCCGACCCCAGCCGACAACGAGGCTGACGCGGAGATCGTCAACCCGGTGTTCAACGACGCATGGGGCGATGTGAGCGACGACTCTCTGCAGGAGCAGACCTACAGCCGCTCGATATCGCAGGTCACAGCCACATGGTGGAACGACACGTTCTGGGAGGACTGGGACAACGACGGAGTCCCTGAGACGCTGTGCCACACCGCGGTCGGCATTTTCTGGTTCGACTCTGATGGGATCCCAGGGCCAGAGCGAATCATCCTAGTCCGCACCAAGCACTGCTCGCACGACCGCGACGGGGACGGCCAAAATGACCTCTTCTTCACACGCTTCAGGGGCCTCGATTTCGTCGATCAGAACTCTGATGGCATCCCCGAGCGCCACGACGTGCTCACCAGGGTCGTCTGGACCTGGGACAACGGCACCTACGAGGATGTCAACATAGACCTCTTCGTCCACGCCCGCACCGACGCCGACCAAGACGGCAATCTGGAGCGCCGCGTGGTCCTGAACCGCCACCAGCGGATGGTCGATCAGGGCATAGGCACGGTGCTCACCGCGTACTTCTCGCACTCTCGATTCATACTGAGAGTCGACAGCAACGACGACGGCACCCCAGAGCGCTGGATGGCCATAGACCACACCTCATGGGTATGGGACCCCACCGAGGACGGCAACGCCGACCGCCACCGCGACTACCTGCGCGCGGTCGTCAGGAAGGACACCAACCAAGACGGCAGTGTCGATGTGATCCGAGCCCTTCACCAGAATACCGTCCAGTTCGATAACGACTCGAACGGCGTCATAGAGCTGCAGTGGACTTGGCGAGCCGGGGTCCTGAAGGTCGACACCGACCACGATGGCGACCTCGACTACACCGCCTGGATGCACGGCTGGCACCAGCACTGGGACTGGGGCATGGTCGAGTACCACATCCACCGTTTCGCCCTGACTCGGATATCCGACCATGACACAGATGGCATCCCCGAGTGGAAACAGCGAATCATACACATGTCCAACGCGACCGACTGGGACTTCGATCACCATCTCGAGCAACGTGAGTCCTATACTGCCAGCCTGACTTGGTCCGATGCCGACGAGGACGGCTACGAGGAGCACATCTTCAGGAGAGTGAGGGAGACAACTTACCTTGACCAGCACGCCCACGGATGGTCCCACCAGACGGAGTCGACGCATTCGCTGGAGATCTGGCGCGACTTGAACCACAACCTGCGTGCCCAGCGCGTGGTCGTCACCGGTCTGAGTTCATGGGACAACAACTCGGACGGCAGCCCGGACACCTACGACCACCTGAGCAGGACCTGGCAGGCGGCTGACCACGACCACGACGGCTTCCTCGAGCGCAGGGTGTTCCACCGTCACCACATGGCGGCGAGGGACGACAATGCGGACGGCAATGCGACCTTCGCGCTCAACTCCAACATCTGGCACGCGAGGAATCTCTCCCTGTCTCCCAGCGGCAGCATCGATCTGCTGCAGGAGGCCTACCTCTCGCACATAGTATTCGAGTGGAACATCAACTCGCAGGGCCACGCCTACCACACCAACAACACCTGGATCGCCTTCCACGTCGACCACGTGACCAACACCATACAGGGGATCATCGTGACCGTAATCACCATCGATTCCGACCAAGACGGCACCCCCGAGTCGGTGACCATCACCACTGGAAATACTGGCAACCCACCGTGACGAATTGTTATGGAGGGGGCGGCTGTCGTCGAACCAGCGCTTGTGTGGTGTAGTTCGGTCCATCATGCCGCCCTTTCGAGGCGGCGACCCGGGTTCAAATCCCGGCACGAGCACCTTCATCAGTCGACTTCGTGAACGTCAGTGGGGATTCCCCGTTCGCCAGCCTGCTCGATTACAATCCTAGTCCACTTGCTCGTGGATGAGGGCATTGCTAGGATGTGAGAAGCACCGTCCAAGATCTTCGCAGTTAGTGTGTTAGGGGCTTCCTTTCTACCCCTATCCTGCAGGCCTCTATTGGGGTCGTTCCACTCCTCGGAGAACACGGCGATGGGTATTGAGTTGTTGTCGGCCCAGCGTTCAGCCATGTAGTCGACACCACTCGCTCCACCTACGATGACGAGGTCCGGGTAGCCGTTCTCATCGACCCATCTACCGACCACATCCTCGAACACCCAGAAATCGTAGAACCTGCTTGAACCTACGATTGCGAGATTGATAATCTCCCCGTCCCGGTTCAGGTCTTGGCTACCCAACCGCTCGACCGTGTGCTGTCCCGTAGGTCCTGTCATGTGGGAGCGCATGTGGGTGCATGGCAATAAATGTCCGCAGGATAAGTGAGAAATCATCGTTTTCAAGCAGTTATCTCCTTCCCGGGACTATGGTGGTGACAATAGGGCACAATCTCCTATGGGCGCGAGTTGATATTGGGCCATCGACTCGAATTAATCGGAGGAATGGCCATGACTCTCGATATCGAGGCGATACGGGCCGATTTCCCCATTCTCGAGCGCCGCCTGCCGAACGGCAAGCAACTGGTCTACTTCGACAACGCTGCGACCTCGCAGAAGCCACAGTGCGTCATCGATGCCATGACTCACTTCTACGAGGCCTACAACTCCAACGCGCACCGCTCGAATCACACCCTCGCGGACGAGGCGACCACTGCTTTGGAGAACGCTCGCAATCGCATCGCCTCGTACTTTGGGACTTCACCTGATCGACTAATCTACACCAGCGGGGCGACCGAGGCAATCAACCTCGTAGCCTACGCTTGGGCCCGTGAGAACCTCGGAGACGGAGACGTCATCGTGCTGACAGAGATGGAGCATCATGCCGACATCGTCCCATGGCAGCAACTCTCAATCGAGAAGGGTGTAGAAGTCAGATACGTCCCGATAGACACTGAGTCGTTCACTCTGGACATGAACGCTATGGAGGTAGCGGTCGCTGACGCGTCCCTGGTTTGCGTGGTACACACCAGCAACGTCCTAGGGGTCCGCAACCCAATCGAGGACATCATTGAGATGTCTCATGCCGCTGGAGCACGTATCCTCTTGGACTGCGCGCAAGGCGCTCCGCACGAAAGGATAGACTTCGATAGTATGGGAGCCGACTTCGTCGCCATTTCGGCTCACAAGATGGCCGGACCCACTGGGATCGGATGCCTCTTGGTAAAGCCCGACGCGATGGAGCAGATGAGTCCGTTCATGACCGGTGGCCTAGTAATCAAGACCGTCAGCACAGAGGGCACGACCTTCCAGGAAGGTCATGCGATGTTCGAGACGGGCACCCCGAGGATTGCCGAGGCAATCGGATGGGGTGCCGCTGTTGAGTGGCTGGAACAGTTCGACATGATGGAGGTGCACGAACACATCAACGACATAGCCTCGTGGACAGCGATGCAGATGCGCGAGATACCGGGAATCAGCATCTACGGCGAGCCCGAGAGGGAGGACAGCAGCGGGGCAGTCTCCTTCCTGCATGAGAGCATCCAGTCGCAGGACCTCGCGCTCCTGCTGGATGAGGGCGGCTTCGCAGTCAGGACCGGACACCACTGCGCCCAGCCGCTGATGGACGCGCTCGGCGTGCCATCGACGAACCGGGCCTCTTTCTGGATATACAATACAATGGCCGAGGCTGAGGCCTTCGTCGAATACCTCCTGTACGTGGTAGAGCGCTTCTCGTGATTATCGTCTAGTCATGTTCAAGGCGGGCCGCTAGGACGCATTACCATGCAAGAAGGCAAGAGGTGGCCTGCGCATCTGGACTCCGTGGTCGAGGAGTTCCAAGGGTGCTTTGACGCGATGGAACGCTACGAGCTTCTCTTCGAGTACTCCAAGCGCCATCCGACCCCACTCCCTGTCGAGGAGTGGACGGACGCCAATCAGGTCCACGGCTGCCAGTCCCGGGCCCACGTCATCTGCCTTGTTGACGAAGAGGGGGGCTTCATCCTACGAGGTGGGGCGGATGCGCAGATTGTTCAGGGCCTGATGGCGGTGACCGCGATGGCGGTCAACGGCATGAAGCCGGCAGAGGTAGCCGAGATGGAACCGGAATACGCGGATGCCATGGGAATCCGATCCTCGCTCACCCCGAGCAGGGCCAATGGCTTCCTGAATATGTTCAAGCGGGTCCGCGAGGAGGCGGCCCTGCTTCTGTGAGGTGCTGCGATGGTGGAAGAATCCGACATCAGGGACTCGCTGAAGGACGTCGAGGACCCCGAGATGAAGATCTCAGTTATCGAACTGGGTCTGATCTACGGTATCAGGATCGAGGAGAAGGACGACGGGACCCATGCCGAGATCGACATGACTCTGACTAGCCCGGGCTGCCCCGTAGCACCCGAGCTCATGTCCGCAGTGCATCGTTCCGCTCTCGCAACCGAGGGCATCGAGAGCGTCCACGTAAATCTCACATTCTCGCCTCTCTGGGACCCACGAGTGCATGCATCCGAGGACGCTCAGATGGATATGGGCATCTTCTAGGAAGACTCTGCGGCCCTGACTGTGTTGGACAACAGCATCGCGATAGTCATCGGGCCGACCCCGCCGGGCACCGGGGTCATCCAACCGGCGACCTCAGCCACACCAGGGTCGACATCACCTGCGAGGCCGCCGCCATCGGCTCTGGAGATACCGACATCGACTACGGCCGCACCAGGCTTAATCCAATCAGGCTTCACGGTATGCGGCCGACCTATGGCAGCCACAACGATGTCCGCCTCGCGGCACAGTGCCGCAACATCATGAGTCCTGGAATGGGCAATCGTCACAGTGCAATCAATTCCGCGCTGGGCCAGCATCAGCGCCATCGGCATCCCAACAATGCGAGAGCGCCCGATGACCACCGCCTTCGAACCACTTAGCGCCACTCCGCTCTCTTCGAGCATCCTAAGAACACCAGCGGGAGTGCACGGCAGTAGCCCGTCACCGACTCCTTGGACCAGCTTGCCGAGATTACTTGGGTGGAAACCGTCGACGTCTTTGGCCGGGTCAATCGCTCCGGCGACAGCCAACTCGTCGACGCCTTCGGGAGCCGGGCTCTGGACCAGTATCCCGTGTACGGAGTCGTCGGCATTCAGATCGGCCACGATTTCGAGGATGTCATCTTGCGTGGCCGTCGACGGCAGGTCGATGCGAGTGCTCAATATGCCGCATCTCTCACAGGCGCGCTGCTTGTTGCGGACGTAGACCTGACTCGCGGGATCCTCACCGGCGATGACCACGGCTAGGTTTGGGGTGACGCCTCGTTCGCGCAGCGCGGTGACACGCTCGGACAAATCGTCCTCGATGCTGCGTCCGAGGGCTTTGCCGTCGATAATGACCGCACTCATTACAGCCCCTCCGGGGCACTCCGCTCTTTGACCTTTCACAGGCGTATCTTGGAGCCCCAGGAGGGAGTCGAACCCCCGACCGTCTGATTACAAATCAGATGCTCTACCGGGCTGAGCTACTGAGGCGCACCCCAAGACGACGGACACGGACTCTTGAACCCTACATCAACGAAACCGGCTCCGGGGGGCCATATTCATGCGTCGGCGCCCGCACGGCCGGGCGTGCCGCAAGCTACCACTGCCCCCAATCGAAAGGTGAACACGGTGCTCGCCGCATGGGCGTGCATCGTCCTTGGCAGCGGCGTCATCCTGACCTCGGGGGCATCTCCGTTCGCTCTCACTGTTGCAGCCCCTCTGGCAATAGCGGGAGTCGTGCTGTTGTTTGTCGGACTCGGTATGGCAGTCGAGGAGAACGTCGACCCCGATAAGGTGGCAGCATGGGAGCCGGAGGCCGGAAAGATGCCGGACGCTGGCCGAGTCATGTACCGAGTCGACACCACTCTGGAAGACCCAGTCAGGACATCGATACTCTGCGGCAGATGCGGCAGGCTCGATTGGGTGAAAGGTCCGAAGCCGAAATCCCACACCTGCAGTGAGTGCGACACCCTCCTGTGGGAATCCGAGGAGGAGTAATCGCCGCCCTTAGGGGCGGCGCATCGGCAAGCGTCAAGAGGACGGCTTAATTCGCCAAGGTCCGAGGTAGTGTCATGGGACTGGGCAACAACGAGCGACGGATGCTGCGAGCAATGCTCTCTGAGCCGGCTCAGTCGTGGTCTCTGGACGAGCTTCTGGAGGCTACTGGTTGGAGCGATCAGGTTCACGTTGCGGGAGCCGGAGCCGGACTTGCCGAGGACGGACTGGTCGAAATCACCGAGGACCGCGGACAGAGTGTATCATTGGGTGACGAGGGCGCTAAGGCGGCCGCAGACGGACTTTTGGAGGCTCGCCTCTGGGGATGGCTGTCTGAGCAGAAGGCCGCTGAACGGACCATGTCCGCTCTCTCTGCTGCATTCGAGCGCCACGAGGCTGGGCCCGGCGTCGGATTGCTCAAGTCCCTAGGCATCAAGGTTGAGGCTGGGGCACTGGTGGCCGACGATGAAGATGCGGTGATTTCAGCTATCGAGCAGAGGACCTCATTCATCCAGAGCCTCTCCGCAGGTCCCCTCGATGCCTCTTCGCTCGATGCCGTCATGACTGACCACTTCTCAGGACGCAAGGGGCTACTCGCAATCGAGGAGCATGTGTCCAGGAGCTGGAGCCTGACTGAAGCCGGCGCGTCAATGGACGAGTCCGGGCTGCAGGAGGTCGAGCTCGTTGGTGATGTCACCCCTGAGCTGCTGCAAGGCGAGTCATGGAGGGATGCCGAGTTCAAACCCTTCGACGTCAATGCACCTGCACCAGTTCCAATGGGAGGCAGGCCACACCCGATGCAGGCACTGATCGAGATGATCCGCTCAGTCTTCCTTGAGATGGGCTTCTCCGAGATCGAGGGAGACTTCGTCCAGTCGGCAGGCTGGAACATGGATTCGCTGTTCATCCCTCAGTCTCATCCGGCTCGAACCATGCAGGACACCTTCTACCTCTCCGAGCCAGAGCAGGTCGAGGTCGAACAGGAGTACCTCGATTTGTGGGCCAGAGTGCACGAGCACGGCCACGACACCGGTAGCAGGGGCTGGGGGACTCCGTTCGACCAGGAGGAGGCGAAGAAGGCTCTTCTCAGGACTCACACTACGGTCAACACCGTCCGCCACATCGCCGAGAACCCGCACGAACCCTGCCGAGTGTTTGGAATCGGTAGGGTGTTCCGCCAGGAGTCGATAGATCGGACGCATCTCCCTGAGTTCTACCAGATTGAAGGTATCATCCACGAGTCCGAGGCCAACCTGCCGATGCTCATCTCGACGCTCAAGACGTTCTACTCCAAGATGGGTTTCCCAGACGTCAGGGTACGCCCTGCCTACTTCCCCTACACCGAGCCAAGCGTCGAAGTTGACGTCATGTGGAGGGGGGAATGGCTAGAGCTTGGTGGCTCCGGTATTTTCCGTCCCGAGGTCACAGAACCTCTCGGGACCGAGTGGCCTGTTTGTGCTTGGGGTTTGGGACTAGAGCGCTTAGCGATGCTCATTCTGGAGTTGGACGATATCCGCGAGTTGTACCAACCCGATCTAGAGCGACTTCGACGGATGCCAATACTCTGATTCCGACTGCTGCAACCACGAACAACGCAAGTCCAGCCCCGCTTATCGGGGGCGGGCGGTCTTTCGGAATTGCAATCAGACTATTGGTCGAGGTGGATTGTCCTTGGCCGCCACCGCCTTGGCCGCCACCCCCCGGTCCTCCTTCGCAGCCTTCTGGCGGAGGTCCGATTCCTGGCCCCCAAGTCTCTCCGAATCCAGCACAAGGGTCGTCACCCCCTTCGACTACCCCTTGGTAGCAGAGGATGAAGTAAGGGAAGCCGATTCCGCCTTCCCCGTTGTACCAAGTGGAGTGGTAGTGGTAGATTCCCTCGGGATAGTCCGGCGTAGGCCCCCATTGCCCGTTGCAGGCATCGAGGTCCCCCATCCCCGCTACGTACTCGTAGTCGTCGATTCCGTTGTAGCCTGTTTCACCGTCCTTGAGTCGGTATGAGGAGGTCATCTCGACGACCTCGCCGTCATCGCCCCATCCTACGAAGCCGTAGATTGGATAGCCGTCGAGGGCGAAGCCGACTATCGGGGAGTGCTCAGTTACAGTCCTAGACGACTCCATGCTGTAGTTCAACCATGTCTGCTCGCCCTCGGGGTGCCAGTGCATGCAGTTTCCGTCTGCGTGGTAGTGGAATTCACCCCCGGGTCCAGAATGGCCGTGACACAGTCCCAGCCAGACATGTTGACGGTCTTCCTCGTAGGCGCCCTCTTGGCCCGCGACCGCATCCCCCCCTGGGCCGTCCTCCGGGCCGTAGATCGCAACCCCGTTGACGGCGAACGCGATAGCTCCCCTCTCAGGAGCCATAGTGCATCCGTCGGATGATGCGCTTGGGTTGCAAGCAGTGTTGTTGGCAGGTTCCAATGGAATGAGCCATGTCCTGTCTTGTTCACTCGCACAGCAGCCCGGCCCTGAATGGAAGTCATGGTTGGGCAGACCGTTAGTAACGATCTCGATGTGAGTCTCGTTGGTCTCGAAACTCAGCGTGCACATCCAACCGTCATGCCCCGTCGTGTTGTAGTCGTCAACCAGAGGGGTGCTCGAATCGTCACAGTGAAGGACTTGTGACCACCATTCGTCAGAACCAGTCGTGACGCCCGGCCCGGGCTCTTCATCGTACTCACAGGAGCCGTCGTCCTCCTCGGCCTCCTCCTCGTAGTTGTTGGCTTCCGGGTCTGTGCATCCCTTGATCGGCTCCGGCTCTATGACAGTGATGTTGAGCACCTCGAGTTCACTTGAGTCCACCCAAGTTCCACAAGTTCCACGTATCGAAATTGTGAGATTCTCCTGGATATTGGAGAATCCGAGATCAAACCTGCCTTCATCATCGAAAGGAAGATTCAGATTGAATTCGTCTATGTTGCCATCAGACCATTTGAGCTCGCAAGTGTCCATGCTCTGATGGACTAAGACTCCTGATAACGCGGTGCTGTTGCCCCGCTCGACAACTATCTCATTGGTGCTGACCACAATCACCGTGTAACCCTCATCTGGGTATTGAATCATGAAAGTGGCGGTCCATTTTGACTCCTGACCGAGACTGTCGGTCGCGATGACCTTGAGCGAGTGGCTGCCGACGCCCAGTTGCGAAATGTCAATCACGAGGTTGCCGTCCGAGTCCGGTTCGCCAGTAATCCCAATGCCGTCGAGGCTAACGACCAGAGTCAGCCCCGCCATCTCCTCGTCGTAAATTTTCAGGGAAACTGAGTCTATGCTGCCGACGAGGATGTTCGGGGGAATGTCCCCTTCGATGACAGGGGCCAGATTCTCGCCTTCCTGCTGGATATCGAAGAACAGTACTCCGATGAGTACACTCACAATCATCAGCCCTGCGAGGAACAAGGAGCGGGCCACCCCATCGTCAGCCATGTCCGCCCCATCCGGGGCGGACTCTTGAAACGAACCCCTGCATCACTCGTGCTCCAGCGTTTGCACATCGTGTGCGAATTCCTCCGCGTCCCAGTTAATTCCCGAGTACGCGACCCTCTTTCGCATCTGCTTATCGAGGATGAAAGTCACCGTAGTGTGCCCTACCTCATACAGCCCTAGGGACTCATCGTGGGGATCGGTTTCGTTGCCCACCTCGTTGCCGGACGTACCTTCGGAGACGCATGACAACCAATCCCCGTCAGGCCTCTCGTATCCATCGTCGCACATGCAGTGAGCCGCGCCTCCTGAGCCCATTGCCCAGCCGTGGCCGTTGCAGTCAACTCCCGGAGGCAGGTTACCGATGTCGGCGTTGCTGGCGGCCCAAGCAAGGTGTGTGTCGGTGTCGAGCACCATGGCGGAGATCTCTTCTTGAGCCTCGATCCAAGCCTCGTTCTCTACGTCCCATACATGCAGCACCCACGACCACTCTCCATCCGACTGCCAGTCCTCGATGACGCCCTCAGTCATGTCGTAGCTGATGTTGGAATCATTGAACACTTGCGCAGCAAAATCATCACCGTTCAAGCCCATGCCGACTCCGTCGTATTGGAACGTCGTATTGTCCGGATACAGCACCGCAATTCGATTCGTGCCATCCTCGGGCGGCTGGCTAGCGTTGATGTGCTCGTTGTCGACTAACACGTTCCACGATCTGTAGGTGTCTTGGAGAGCGGACGTCGGGCCGGTCAGGTGATACCACCCATAGCCCATCTGCTCGGTCCACTCGGCGAGGTGGCCGATTGTGTCGCGTGCCGGGTCGATCGTGACCGAGACGAACACGATGTGGTCTGAGTGCCCGACGTCTAGGCTTTGGTAGGCGTAGTCGAGGTTGGCCGAAATGATCAGGCAGACGTCAGGGCACGATGTGTAGATGAATGCGACCACGACCACCTTGCCCTCGAAGTCGGAGAGTGTGAACACATCCCCGTTCTGGTCGAACAGCATGAAGTCGGGCGCATCCGGCGGGTCCCTGTACTCTATTCCATACAGCTCGACCCCATTCTCCTCCGATGCCATGCACCCGGGAAGAACCAGAATGCAACTCAGCAGCACAGCGACTGATTCAGCGCGCATGCTCACTCCTCCAGCAGCAGGTAGATGTCTTCGAGGACCATCTCTGCGTTCCAGTCGGTGTCCCCCCACCAGACTCTCTGCCGCATCTGCTTGTCCACGATGATGGTCCCGGTCGTGTGGTCAACCCAGTAGGTTAGTGGGTGGTGCATGATCTTCACATCGCCTTCTGACTGCTGGGTCTCCAGCCCGCAGCCGTTGTCATCGACGGCTTCTCCCTCAGGAGTGTCAGAGCAGATGTCGAAACCGTCCGCGACCCCGTCGGAGTCCTCGTCGGTCGCGTAGGTGGCGAGGCCGACGTCGAAGTTCGACCAGACCTCCTCGAGGTCGGAGATGTCGTCGGAGTCGGAAGTCGTCAGGTGGGGCCAGTCCAGTCCCCTCTGCTCAGCGTAGGTCGACAATACCGATGAGTTGTCGGTCCAAGGGTCCACCGTAATCGACAGGATGGCGACCTCGGAGCCGTATCTGTCGCCGAGTTGCTCGGAGATGAAGTCGAGATTGGCGCTGACTATCGGGCAGATGTCAGGACATCTTGTGAACAGGAAGGCGACCACGATTACCTTGCCTTCAAGTTGAGAGAGCGAGTAGTAATGGCCGTTCTCGTCCATCAGGACAAAGTCGTCGACAGGAACCGGGGGTGTGATGTCGGCGCCGTAGAAGACGTCCGATCCCTCCTCACCCATACAACCTGCGATCAGGACACTGACCGCCAGTAGAATCGCAATGAGACGCTGCTTCATTCATCTCCCTCCTTCACGTTACGAATCACCCAGATGAACACCGCCGCACCGGCTAGCAGGGCCGCAGCGCTCAACAGCGCACCCTCCTCATTCGGCTCACTCGGATCGGGGCCGAAGACGAAACCGTCAGGAGGCAGCGTCTCCGTGTGGTTGTCGAGCACTATCGTGAGCCCGACGGTGTGCCAGAGGGTGCCGTTCTCCATCAGTTTGGCCTCATACATCCCTGCTCCCCAAATCGAGGGGTCGAGCCAGACCCAACACTCATCCTCGGTGGATGATGAGTCGGATGGTCCGGCTTCGCAGTCCACATCATCTAGGCCGTCGCCGTCGATATC
>JAKUUO010000011.1 GCA_022448665.1 Candidatus Thalassarchaeum betae
AGGTGGCGGCATCTACGGGCTGCTCAAGATGACGCCGACCTTCGTCAACATATTCGGCGACATCAGCGGCGCTTTCTCCGGCGAGAAGGGCGATGAGTACATCGAGGACCGCGGCTGGTACGAGTGGCCCCTCGACCACATACCCATCTTCATGGGAATCGCCTTCATCGCGATGATCATCATCTTCTGGGTGGGTGGCTTTCCCGTGCTCCCCGCCATCGTCTTCGCTGTCGGTCTCCTGTCAGCGACGTTCCTGCTCGGCGCGATTGCCGTCCGCGTGATGGGGGAGACGGGTATCGAACCGGTTTCGGGAACCTCGTTCATCGTCCTACTGATACTTCTCCTCGTCTTCCTCAACCTTCCTATGGGCCTGACCAAAGAGGAGTCGGTGCTGATGGCCCTGGTGGGGACCACCGTGTTCGGTTCCGCCATCTCGTTGTCGGGAACCGTGGTCGGTGACTACAAGAACAGCCTTTACATCGGCAACCGCCCGTATCACATCTCCAAGGGGAACATATTGGGAGTCGTGCCAGGAGCCATACTCGGCGCCGGCGTCGCTATCTTCCTATCCAAGCTGCTGGCTGACGGAAGCATCGACCTGCTGGCACCCCAGGCCAACGCCTTCGCTGCATTCACCATCATCCTGGCCGAGGGACAAGGCGACTGGTACGCCCTCGGACTCGGCTTCCTGCTGGGCGCTTTCGCTGAGTGGGCTACTGGAATGGGCACATCCTTCGGACTCGGCATGTACCTGCCTACGCCGGTCACCTTCCCGATGCTGATCGGCGGGGCAGCACGTGATTGGTGGGAGACGCGAAGACTTCTCCCCAAGGTAGAGGAGATCCGTCTCTCCGAGGGCTCAGCCGCCTCCGAGAAGAGCCGGGCCCTGATGCTGCTGTTCACCTTCATGGTGGCAGCTGGAGCGCTGACCGGTGAGGCATTCTTCGGAGTCGAGGCGGCCATATTGGCGGTGTCCGACGAGCTTGATACAGAGCAGGAGTATCACCCTGACTCATGGACCGAGGACACCTACCTCGATGAGATACTCGGTGTCGAAGACGACGACTTCTCAGCGGTCTTGGACTATGCCCTTGCGAACCCAGATTGCGAGATATTACCTGATTCAGTGGTCTGTACAGAGACAATGAGCATCAAATCGTGGTGGCCGCAGGCCAGATTTGCTGGTTTCTTGCTCGTCAACCTGGCATTGGGGGGCATAATCTACGTTTTGTTCAGAGCAGCGGGGATAATCGGCCCCCAAGAGGAGTCAGAAGACGAATCTGAGGTCATGGACGCTGAACTGGCGGATTGAGCATGACCGGATCGGGTGAATCGGCCGCACCCCTCGGTGCTTGGATGTTGCTCGGAGTGGCTCTGTTGGCCGTTTCAAGCGCCGGAGCGGTACTCCAGGCCATGGACGAGATCCCACCTGTCCTGCGCGCTTCATGGAGGATGCAGGGTACTGCGCTGGTGCTTCTGCCCGGATTCGTCTACCAACTCAGGAAAATGGACCGCAGTACTCTGACCTCGCGTGACTGGCAGATAATGCTGGCATCAAGCGTCTTCCTCGCTATCCACTTCGGCTCTTGGGTCTGGTCTCTCGATCATACCAGCCTGATTCACAGTCTGCTGTTCGTGTCCAGCCACCCCCTCGTCCTCGTCCTCCTCATGCCATTGATCGGCGCTGCTGTGCGCAAGGGACATATCGTCGGGGTGCTGGTCGGATTCGTCGGAGCGTTGCTCTCACTTGGGGACGTCAAACCCGGTGGCGAGGTCACTCTGATGGGCGATGTCGCCGCCTTCTTAGGCGCTCTCACTGTGGTCGGTTACCTGTTTGCGGGCAGGTACCTGCGCTCGCAGCGACAGGTCCCGATATTCGTCTACGCCTTCCCAGTCACCTTCGTCGCAGGAATTTTGCTGGCTGCCGCATCGGTACTCCAAGAGGGATCCGGGTTGGGTGACGTCGTACCAGAATCATCCCTCTTTGGTTGGTCCGATGCCCTGTGGCTTCCGTGGATAGCATTTCTTTCAATCGGCCCGGGACTTTGCGGACACACCGGGATAAACGCTGTACTGCGCTGGATCGCACCAGTGACGGTTTCCATCGTCTTGTTGTTCGAGCCCGTCATTGGGGGATTGATCGGATGGCTATGGACCGGTGAGACAACATTGGGGATGTGGACTGTGCTCGGTGGTCCGCTGATGTTAGCAGGCGCCGTTCTGGTGACCCTCGAAGAATCTGTGGAAGAGCCATTCCAAGACACGGTTTCATGAACCCCTTCTCGGTGGGGCGTGCATGAGTCGTGCTGCCCTGTTCATGACCAATGACGACGGCATCGAATCAGCCGGGCTGCACTTGCTGATAGCGGCTCTTCATGCTCGTGGGCACCCGGTGGTCGTGCTGGCTCCGGCCAGTGAACAGTCATGCTCGGGAATGCGCCTGACTCTGAGGCACGACCTGAAGTTTGAGGAGAGATCCGACATCGCAGACTCCCTCCGAATGGAGGGGGGCCCTCCCCTGAGGATATTCTCGCTCGACGGGTCCCCATGTGACTGCGCAATAGTCGCTTTGGATGGGGGACTACAAGCCTGGGCCCCGGAAATCAAACCTTCCATGTGCATCTCTGGGATCAATCAGGGCCCCAACCTATCGGTCGATGTGCTACACTCCGGGACAGTTTCAGCAGCCCGTGAGACCTCGCTCTACGGCATGCCGGCTATCGCAATCAGCCTCGCCACCTACGAGCACTCCGAGTTCACTCAGACCGTCGAGGCCTCACTGGCGATCATCGAAGCTTGCCTCGGTGCACTCCCTGATGAGCCGTTGAACCTGAGACGGCCCGAGGGCAGCCGGAAGAAGCCCCTCTCAGCAGGGAAGATGGAGGCTAGGGTGCGTTCCGCCTTTGCCCACGGAGACATGTTCCTCAACATCAACGCCCCCACATCGTGGAATGGTCTGATGCAGACAACCTCACTTGGGTCTAGGTGGTACCACAACGCCATTGACATGAATGACAGAGAGAATATCGGCGTGGCATACGAAGTCGGTGCTGCAATAATCGAGGACGAGGACATCCCCGGCACCGATTGCAACGCCATCAACTCCGGGGCAGTCGCCATCACACCACTGTCGTCCTGGCCTGTCAATCACCCACTGGGCCTCAGTGGTGATGTTATCGCTGCAGCCACAGAGCAGGGGTCATCTGGGTTGCCGTCGTGGCTTGAGTGATCATCCATCCAAAATGTGGTGGACGATTGCTATGCAAGCATGACCCTGCAGCCAATCGGCGCCCAGAGAGACCCTCTCGATGCCTTTCAAAGCCGCCTCATCCTCGTCTGTGAACGGCCGGTCATCCGACAGGAAGAACCCCACCTTCTCATCGTTCTCAGGAACGAAGGGAGGGGCATCCGCATCGAGAACGTACAGCCGCACATCTTCGCTCCTCCATTCCGCAACCGTCTGGGCGATGCCACCACCTGCATGCCACAGCCCATGATGCAGTTCAACCAACTGTCCGATGGCGGGGGCCGGTTCCTTCAGGCACTTGCCCACTTGTCCTGCCAGCGCCCTCTCATCGGGATGAACGCCCCTCAGGGCACTACCTTGGAACCAGATGCGTCGAACGGGACCGGGTCCTCCAAGCAGGTGAAGGGTAACATCTGAATCGGTGCGAATCCCATGGGAGACGAATAGACCGGTGTTGACCGCGCGGACGAGCACATCGAGACGGCCACAGTCCCCGGCGAGATCGTTGAGATTGAGCCTGCCTGAAGACGGTGCGCGGTGCCCGATGATGGCAAAGCGCCTCTGCACGACTTCACCCCATTCCGAAGTCCAAGTCATCGACATCCATCATCGATTTCATCTTCCTCCTGAAACTTCGGTCGCTCTTCATCCCTCGCATCATCTTGCGACTCCTGTTCCATTGGGCGAGCAGTTCCTTGACGTCCCTCTCATCGACACCCGAACCCCTCGCTATCCTTCGGATTCTGCTTGACTTCAGCAAGATCGGCTCATCTTTCTCCTCTTGGGTCATAGAGTCCATAATCACACGGTACTTCTCCAGATTGCCCTGCATCTGCTGCTTCTGAGCCCTGCTCATGTTACCCATGCCACCGAACATCGCATCCGGCAGATGGGAGAGCATTTTTTCCACAGTCCCTATCTTGCTCATCATCTCCATCTGGCTGTACATGTCTGTTAGAGTGAACCGACCAGACATCAACCTCTGAGCAATGCGGGTCGCTTCCTCCTGGTCCAAGTCACCGGGAGCGAGGTCGATGAGGCCCTTGATATCCCCCAGGCCCAAAAGCCTGGAAATGAATCGATCAGACTCGAATTTCTCAAGGTCTTGTACCCGTTCACCCTCGCCGACGAAGACAATAGGCGCTCCGGTGGTGGCTACTGCACTGAGGGCTCCACCGCCTCTAGCTGTCCCATCCAGTTTGGTGACTATGGTACCGGTCACACCGACTAGTTCGTGAAAGGTCCGGGCCACTGGTCCGGCTGCTTGGCCGACCTGTGCGTCGATAACGAGGAACCTCTCGGTCGCTTTGGCCGTCTCCGCGATGCTGATCAATTCGTCACGTAACCCTTCGTCAAGGCTGTCTCGACCGGCTGTATCGATAATCACAACATCGGCCGTGCCGACCTTCCTGATGCCATTGCGAACAATCTTCGTCGCATCTCGCTCTCCAGGTTCGCCGTAGACATCCACATTGGTGTCCTCTAGGAGTTGCTGCAGTTGCTCGTAGGCCCCTGGGCGGTGCACGTCAGCCTCGATGACAGCCACCTTGACCCCGTGCCGTCGTCTCCACCAGTCTGCTAACTTGGCGGTGGTGGTCGTCTTGCCCTGTCCGTACAGGCCAACCATGAGGATGGTCTGGTTGTGAGGCATGATTTCGCGAGCGGGGCCCAGGAGCCTGACCAGTTCGGTGTAGATGAGATTCATTGCGTGGGTGTCGAGTCTGACTCCGGGGCGCGACTCTTCCTCAATCAAGCGCCTCTCAATACGCTCAGTGAGCTCCTTGGACTGCCTGACGTTGAAATCAGCTTCCAGCAAGGCCTTTCGAAGAGAGCGGCTAAGTTCCCTCGCAGTTTCCTCGTCTACCTTACGCTTACCCTTCAGCAGGCCGACCGATTCCATGATTCGACGCTTGAGCCCGTCGAGTGCCATGCTCACGGGTCCTGATTGTGTGGTTTGAACGTTATCGGGGGCCGAGGGGCTCAAAGGCGATGCGCCATGCCCCCTCGTGGCAGTCGAAGTGTTGCAAACCCAGATGGCCTTCGGTATAGGGCTCTTGGGCGTGTACATAGGCTGGAGGGGCGTCATTTCCAAGATGACTGGCTTCTACGACCTCGCTGGAGCCGTCAAGTACCTGCTCTACGGTTTGGTCTCGGGCATGCTCCTAGCGATGTCCGTCGATCGAATCATCCTCCCGGCTATCATATTGTCATCCCTGAACATCATCAGCGTGAGCCTCGTGGCTCTGCTGATAGGGGCCACCGAGGCCGCGTTCGTGATGTTCCTCGTAGCCAGGCCGAGAGTGGTCGCTCTGAGGGGTTCTCCCCCTTATGGCTGGGCCTTGGGCCTTGGAATCGGTTCTATGCAGGCCAGTTATCTCATCTATAGGCTGTTTGACGAGCAACTGCAGTACTCAGAGTACTCTGGAGTCAACGCAGTCAGCGTAACTCTGGCTTTCGCCATATCGATCACATCAGTCCTAGGTCATGCGCTCCCCGCCTCCTGGCAAGGCGCGATGGTGCTGGAGTCGAGCAGAATCCGGCCGTTTCTCCTGTCTTCTATTGCCAGAGCCGCCCTGATTGTGTGCTTGGTCCTCTCCTTGTTCGTGCCATTGCTGTTGTTAGCCGCGCTTCCCGCAATCGCTTTGGCTTGGGGTCCTGCGCAGAGGGCCTGGCTTCCTTCAGGGATGACTCCAGCCGCCAAACAGGCCTTTCGACGCACTACAAGGCAGTCCGATAAGCACAGGAAAGCTTCGGACGAGAGGATTGCAGGTACCCCGGTTGACGGCGAGGAGTGAGACTCAACGCCCCGCTCTGCGTTTTGCAGGTTATCGGACATGCTGATGGCGCAGTATTATAGCCACCCCGCTGAGGCAGTTGGCTCGTATGCGAGTGATTATCGCAGGCGCCGGCGAAGTCGGTCGCGGCGTAGCCGCGGCTTTGAGACAAGAGCGCAGAAGCGTAGCCCTGATTGACCCCAACCCGACAGCCATCAACGAATCTCAGAGCCTCGATTGCCTGTTGGTTACTGGTAGCGCCCTATCCCGTGATTCACTACTCAGGGCCGGAATCAGCGACGCTGAGATCATCGTGCTCGCCACTAATAACGATGAGACTAATCTTCTCGGCTGTGCTTTTGCCAAACGCGTCTTCAGCGAGCAGGTCGGCGATAGGGCAGCCTTAGGCCTGACTACCATAGCCAAAATAAAGGACCCAGCGATTCTAGATTATTCTCGCGGTGCCGGACCTCTTGAGAGTTGGTCAAGGGCAGATCACATAGTCTGTGCCTCAGATGAAATCGTTCAACAATTGGCTGCTGGATTGCTCGCGCCGTCAATAGACGAGATACTACCGCTGGGGGACACCTCGTGGATAGCCGTGGCCGAAGTCATGCCAGAATCCCCTCTCATCGGTTCTAAGACCGGGTACGTCGGCGAGATATTCGTCGGTATCCCTTCCATCTACGCCCTCAGGGTCGAAGGGGAGAAAGGCCGCCTCACAACCGGTTCTGAAATCATCCAAGAAGGCCAGATCCTGGTCTTCGTCTCCCGATCGACAGATCAGTTTCCTCAGATTACCAGAGCCGTCGGCAGGAAGGACGATGAATTCCCTTCCAATGCCCAAGTCGCTATTTTCGGGGCAAGCCAGTTTGGCTCCAAACTCGCCAATCATTACCTCTCCAGGGGTTTCAATGTGGTCGTGATCGAGCCTGACCTCGACGCTGCCAACGAACTGGTGGGCTCTCCAGTGGGCAATAGCAAGAGGCTTGATGTGATTCATGGGGACCCACAGGACGAGGAGCTGCTCCGAGAGCTTGGGATTGACCATCACGACATCGCTGTAGCAGCCTTGGATGATGATAACATGAACATCGCCATTTCGATGCGCGCCAAAGACAAGGGCGTCCCCAGAACAGGCTTACTGCTCAAAGACAGAGCATTGGTCGAAGCGGTACAAAGAATCGGACTGACTAGGCCAGTCAGTCGCAGGCTGGTCACTGTGACGTCGATACTGAAGTCAATCCACATGAACGTCCCGGGGACCTATCAGGTCATCCCTCCAATCCCTGCTATTATTTCGATTTCCGGCGAAGTGAACTCCGAGCATTCCTTCGCCGGGAAATCCGTCAAGGATACCGAGAAAAGGCTCGGTGCTAGAGTCGTGATGGTGGAGAGACTCGATGAGACCGGCTCCACTACCGTACTTAATCCACATACCATCGACAGCATTGAAGTGGGTGACAGAATCTACCTCTTCCTTGCCAGAGACGACCTGAAGAAAGTGGAAAAGGCTCTGGAGAACTGAAGATGCGCTGGGACGTGGTCGGCCTCGTACTGGGATGGACGATTCGACTGATAGCCCTCCCTCTTCTCGTTGTGGCTGCATACAGCACCTATCTCGAGGCCGAGGGGATTGAATACGCTGCCAAGACATATCTCCCCCCCTTCCTCCTCTCTCTGGTCGTGGGTCAGTCATTGGTATCCTTGGCTCAGAATTCAGACGCGTCTAGCAGAGTGAGGGATCGTGAGGCCTTCGCCTCCGTCGCTCTGGGCTGGATTCCAGTCGTCGCCGTGGGCTCTTTGCCATATTGGTTGGGTGGCATGTTCTACGGCCCGTTGGAGTTGATGGCAGGTGAAGCCACCTTCTGGGAAGCGCTTCGTGGTCTGCTGCATTCGTGGTTCGAGTCCATGTCAGGATTCACCACCACCGGAGCCACCGTAATCGATCCTCTGACCAGCCCTGTCTGCACGGAGTTGGTGGAAGACTGCATCGGCAGCCAGAACCGCAGCCTCTTGCTATGGCGGTCCATTACCCAGTGGCTCGGTGGGATGGGCGTGATAATGCTTGGACTGCTCATCCTCACTCGTGTCCTCGGCGGTGGGATGTCTCTTGCTAGGGCTGAGCTGACAGGCCCCTCTTTGTCTCGTCTGGGACCCACTCTGCAGTGGACCGCTCGTCGACTGTGGATGATCTACGTGATTCTGACTGTACTCGAGATGGGGCTTCTTCATTTCCTTGGCGGAATGGGCACTTTCGATGCCGTCAATTATTCTCTGACCACACTGCCCTCTGGCGGATTCGGAACCTCAGATACCGGAATAATGGGATTCGGGTCTGCTAGAATCGAGGTCATTTTGATGGTCTTCATGTTACTGACCTGCATCAATTTCAGCCTTCTTCACCTTATTCTCGCAGGCCGCAGCAAGGAGGCCCTGAAGGACGAGGAGCTTCGCACCTACTTGCTGATACTTCTCCTTGCATGGCTTGCTATGGCGTTCAACCTGTATAGGGCGGGCACTAACGGAGGCACCGAGGAACTGGCACCTCTCGAAGCAATCAGGCATGCTCTCTTCCAATCAATATCGATCTCGAGTACGGGTTACTCCAGCGCGGATTTCGCTACTTGGCCGGTATTCAGTCAGTTCGTATTGCTGCTGCTGATGATAGTCGGGGCCTCGGCGGGTTCAACCGGGGGCGGACTCAAGGTGCTCCGAATCAGAATAGCGTTTGAGTTGGCTAAAAGGGAGGTGCTGAAGATTATCCAACCACGACAAGTCATCGCAATCCGATTCAACCAACAGGTCATCGAGGAGAGGAAGGTGTGGATAGTCCTCGGAATGCTCAGTTCGTGGATGGTACTGGTCACGGCCTCGATGCTGGCTATTTCATTCCTGGAGCCGTCTTTGGAGATGAAAGATGTATTGTCCGTCTCTATTTCTCTGCTGGGCAACACCGGCCCCGCTCTGGGGGCATTCGGCCCCACTTCAACATGGGCCACAATGAGCGAGCCGACAATGATTATCGCTTCACTGCTGATGTGGTTGGGCCGTCTCGAACTGCTGACGGTGCTGGTGCTGCTGCATCCGAGGACGTGGGCTGGAACCGACTGATTAGAAGGAATCCAGGGAGAACTGCGTACCGTCCGTCTTCTCATCGCCAGTATCAGTATCCGAATCCTCTGCAACTGGCAACTCTTCGATAGGCAACTCGTCCTCGACATCTTCCTCGAACGCTTTGAGTATCCTCTTGGCTTCCCTCCTGTTCCTAGGGATGCCGTGCATAGCAAGGTGGTCTTCACCCCTGAGTCCGAGATGCTTAGCCACTGAAAACTCGTCAGAGTCGCCACCTAGGGTGGAATCATGCACGGCCAGCAGATTGGGCCAGAGATCCTCCCTGATGGACGCCTTACTGGTTCCGAGGTCATCTGACAGATGCGCGACCACAGTACCAGCACGCCATGACTCGCCACCCCTGCGGAGGAAGTTCGGATAAGCGAGAAAAGGATCCCCACCAGTGTCGATAGGGGGTTGGGCGACTGCTGCCTGTGCGGCCAGGGTCGAGCCCCAATACCACGATCTGAAGGCCCTGTTGGTGAATTTGGTGGCCAACGACCTGTCAGCCATGCACATGGCCGGGCTGATAGATGAGAGTGCGTCAGAATCGAACAGGGTCTGGTTGTTCCACGCGAACCACGCGATCATCTCGTCGGGATTCTTGTCTGAAGCCATCAGAATCCGCCCTGCTTCTTTCCCGGAACGACTCTTGTAGACGTCGCGCAGGGCTCTGAAGACATCAATCTGCGAATCCCTCTCGGCGACTGATGCCATATCCTCTACGTCCGATATCACGATGTGGCCCTCCCTCAGTGCACATACTGACTGCAAGTCCCTGACCAAAGCTCGCAAATCCCCAGGGTTTCCATCAATGAGGGCTTCAAGAGCCTCAGGATCCATGCTCCTGCTTTCAGCATCGAGGACTCTGTGCGCAACGCGCCTAAGATGCAACTTCCCGACCCGGTTGAAATTAATCAACTCGGCTTTCATCAGGAGCCTGTCCCTGTTCCTCTTCCAACTTCTCCCCCGGCCCCACAGCCTCATCGGATCGTTACATGTCATGATGATGGGTTGCTGGGTCAGATTCAGCAGATTCAGCAATTCGGCCTTCCCTCCAGAATCACCCTTCAGTACAGGGCCTTCATTCTCCCGGAGAATCGCATTGTCTACCCTGTCGTCAGAGATCTTGGCGAATCCTCCACTCAGGTGGTCGACCTCATCAAGTAGAATCACGGTTTTCCCACTAGTGACTCCCTCCCCGGAGAACTGGTCAAGGGAAATGTGTTGAGAGCCCTGTGTAGCAGATCTCCTGATGGCAGCTGCATTCCTTTCGTCGGAGGCATTCAACTCGATCATCGTCCAGCCTCTCTCTATAGATACAGCGCGAGCCAGGGTCGTCTTCCCCACCCCTGGAGGACCGGAGAGGAGCAATCCTCGTTTGTCCGGGGGCCTGTCTCCGCTCCATTGGTCGAGCCACTGCCTGATTTTTCTGAGTTGGGTCTCGTTGCCCTCCATCAACCGCAGGCTATCAGGACGGTACCTCTCGGTCCAATCCTCTGGCTGTCGCTGTTCTGCCACGGTAGAGGGTTTAGGCGAGGCCCCATGAAGATTGCAGTCAGAACAGCGTGGAAATACCGCCTGATGCGAGTTTGGACAGAACGTCTTCGATTGACGCCCTGACTTGCTCTTGGTCATCTCTGCGTCTCACAGTCACACTGCCATCTTCCAGGGTAGTGTGATCTACAGTGATTGCCCAAGGTATTCCTATCTCGTCTACTCTGGCGTAACGCCGCCCTATTGACTTGTTAGCATCCAATTCACCTCTAAGGCCTGGCATCGAGTTCACACTGGCCCAAATCTGTCTCGCGATATGACCCATCCCGTCCTTGTCGAACAGCGGCAGTATCGCGACATCAAAGGGGGCAACCGACTGGTTCAGCCTCATGATGCTGTAATTCTCGCCCTCTTTTTCCGTCTCGGTGTATCCATGGTCGAGAATGTGCCAGATGATGCGATCGATTCCGAAAGCAGGTTCGATTACGTGTGGGGTGAACCATTCTCCATGCACGGCCACCTCCTCGGATCTCCTAGTGACCATCTCATCTGTGATTTCAACACTGGAGCCATCAGCAAGAGTTAGCGCAAACGGCATGGAATCTGGAATTTCTACGAGCTCCTTCAGAGCATCCATCACCACTCCAGCAGCGCCCTTGAACGCTGGGCCCATGACAGAGCCGTTCGGAGATAGTATATCCCGAATCTCAATATGTGGTTTGGCGTATTGACGCCATGCACGAAGCTGATTGGATCCTGAGTGCTGCTCGTGCGACAACAGGTCGTGACAGGTTCTATTGGCTATACCCACGCACTCAACCCATCCATGTTCGCCTCCCACCTCGCAGTCCCAGCAGTCGTCTGCGTAGTGCGCCATCTCAGTGCTAGCGTGCTGGCGGAACCTGATACGGGCCGGGTCAATACCAACTCCTACCAGGAAGTCCCACGTCCTAACGAGGAACCAAGCGACTGTGGGGTGTCGGACGATACCGGAACTGAGAGCCTCGGAGATAGTCATTGAGTATTCGCCGGCATGTGCCCCTTCTGGATCTGCAATCAAAGAGATTTTTTCGTCCCAGACGCTCAGGTCGGGACTCGGCGGCTCGTCAGGGTCGATGAAGTACTCGAGCTCGGCCATGTTGAACTCTCGAAGCCGAATCATGCCTTGCCGGGGGCTAATCTCGTTTCGGTATCCTTTCCCAGTCTGGATTGCCCCGAATGGCAGTTTTTGCTTGAAATGCCTGAATAGGGCTGGGTAGAGCATGAACATTCCCTGTGCAGTCTCCGGCCTCATGTAAGCAACCCTACCGCCCTTCTTGGACCCAATCCTCGTGCTGAACATTAGGTCCATCGACCTGGCATCCGACCATTTGCTCTCTGAGCAGGTAGGGCATTCGATACCGTCTTTTAGCATCGCATTGATTTCATCCACATTCAAAGAGTCAGGATTCTCATGTCTGCCTTCAGCGAGATGATTAGCCTTGAATGCGCTACCGCATACACCACACTCTACCATTAGGTCGCTGAACTCACCTACGTGTCCGCTGGCAACGAGGACAGGTTCGGGCGTGATTGTCGGCGAATCAATCTCTACTATGTCGCCGTGACTGGTCCAGTGGTCAACCCAGTTGTCCATGACTCGACGTCGGATGCATGCTCCCACGGGGCCGTAGTCGATCAGACCGGATATGCCACCGTATATCTCGAAGGATGGTAGCACTATGCCTCGACGCCTGAGCACTGACGTCAGCCGGTCAACTCGTCTATCAGTCATGAACGACACTTCGACCCGGCATACCGCCTTTCAAGCCATCCTAGCAAAGCGGTGGCTGAGAGGCTTTCGAATATTACACGAATATCGTCGAAGCGCTGATTATTGGAATATAACAGGCCCTATGGGCCTGAATGGCTGCTGACCGGAGAAGGATTCATTT
The DNA here is from genome assembly GCA_022448665.1 of Candidatus Thalassarchaeum betae. Lineage (GTDB taxonomy): Archaea > Thermoplasmatota > Poseidoniia > Poseidoniales > Thalassarchaeaceae > Thalassarchaeum. The sequence goes on from JAKUUO010000011.1 coordinate 12,567, forward strand.
ACGACCCGGAGTCCCTTTCGCTCGAAGAGTGCGGGAAAAAATGCCTGAAATCGAATACATAGAAGATAGGATGGAGACTCAAGAGCTCCTCGACAGTCTATGCCCTCCTGTTCGAAATTGGTTCATGGACACGTTCCCAGACTTCACTGAACCTCAGAAGATCGCGATTCCGCGAATCATGAGTGGCGAGCATCTACTGTTGTGCTCACCGACAGGCTCGGGAAAGACCCTCACCGCCTTCCTATCCATAATCGACGATCTAGTCCGCCGCTCTTTGGACGGCTCACTTCCAGATACCGTGCAGTGCGTTTACATCTCTCCAATCAAGGCTCTAGCGAATGACATTCAGAAGAACCTGATTGGTCCTCTAACGGAGATTAAGGAGAGGTTCCTGCCAAGTCGTGCTAAGGACATCAAGGTCGGACTGAGAACCGGTGACACCCCTCAGAAGGATAGGGAGCGGATGCTCCGAAAACCCCCCCACATACTCATCACGACGCCAGAGTCGCTTGGTCTTGCTCTAGCATCTAAGCGATTCAGACCCATTCTAGAAGACCTCAAGTGGATGATCATCGATGAGATGCACTCACTCGTCCCTACCAAAAGAGGAACCCATCTCTCCCTCAGCCTCGCACTGATGGACACAGTGGTCACCTCGAATGTCCAGAGGATTGGTATCAGTGCCACTATGGAACCTCTTGATGATGTTGCGAAGTTCCTAGTCGCCAGTGACCCGCGCGATAGTGATATGGAACCCCAGAAAATCTCCATCGCTAAGGTCTCTGGAGTCAGAGAACTCGACTTAGATATCATTCTGCCAACCGCTAGATTCTCTTCTATCCCTGTCAAGGAGATATTAGACCACAACATTGACCGAATCAAGGAACTCGTTGAGGCTCACACCACCACGCTTGTCTTTGTTAACACGAGGAATATGACGGAGACCGTCGTCCAGAGGTTGAAGATTGCTGGTTTGGAGGGTGTAGAGGGCCATCACGGATCGATGGACAAAACCATCCGTCTTGACGTTGAGCACCGCTTGAAAAACGGCTTACTGCGAGCCGTAGTCTCATCTTCAAGTTTGGAGTTGGGGATAGATATCGGCTCAGTCGATCTAGTAATCCAACTGGGCTCGCCTGGCTCGATATCGACTGCCTTGCAGAGGGTCGGCCGAGCAAGCCACCAAGTGGATGGCATCCCTAGGGGGCGCTTTTTGCCCACATCGCCTCACGACCTGTTGGAACTGGTCGCTGTCCAGACTGGTATCCTACGTGGTTCGATGGACCTGCTAAAGTTCCCTGAGAACTGCCTCGACGTACTCGCTCAGTTCGTGATTGGGCTCTCGATCATCAGGGAATGGGACATTGACGAGGGCTACGCATTGGTGACTTCTTCTTGGCCCTATCGTTCCCTGCCATATGATGACTACATCGAGGTTCTCGACTTACTAGATGAGGAACGTAGAATCTGGGTTGACTGGGAGGAAAACAGGTACGGAAAACGAGGCTTTGCGCAGATGATCTACTACACGAACATAGGCACCATAGCCCCAGACAACAATTTTCTGGTCTTTACCTCTGATGGCACTCTCGTCGGCCACTTGTCTTCCTCATTCGTCTCGAGCCTGCGAAACGGGGATGTTTTCCTCCTTGGGGGCTCGACCTATCGGGTCTCCAGCGTGAGAGGCACCAGGGTCAACGTCACTTCTGCCACCGGATACCGTCCCACCATCCCTTCATGGACCGGCGAGGCGTTGAGCAGGACTCACGAGCTCAGCCAAGAAATTCTGGAACTGTTGGGACACGTGGCGCTCCGTCAGCGTCTGGGGGATGACGAAAAGGCCCTACTGACCAAGGTATTGCGCCTCAATCGACCGGTTGCCAGAGCACTCTCTGATTTCTTCGAGGAGCACAACGCCACGACTTTCCAAGTACCATCCAGAGACCGTATCTTGGTTGAGCAAGTGGAAGGCCCCCTGCCCACCTACATCGTCACCACATGCAGGGGGAGGTCATTCAACATGGCTCTGGGGTACCTTTTCGCTGGAATCGCTACTGCTGACAATGTCATCGTGCACGAGTTGTCCTTTGATGAGAACGGCTTCATGGCGAAACTCAGTCATGAGGTGGAGGTATCGAGGATCCCAGAGATATTCAGGAACGGGAGTAGCCAAGAGACCCTTCAGAGGTACCTGATGGACTCGCAGTTGTTCGCGAAGAGGTTTCGTGAGGTTTCTTCTAGGAGCATGCTCAATCCACGAAGGATTGGCGGTGACGAAGTCAGTCCTAAGCAGTTCCAGCAGAGGGCCGAACAAATCATGCATAAGCACCGAAAAATGGATGATTCCGTCATCGTCCGCGAGGTGATGAATGAAATCCTACATACCGACCTTGACATGGAGCAATTGGACGATTTCATATCTAGGATGGACAGCGAGGACGTGCGCATCGTGCACCGGCGAGTGCGTATGCCGTCTCCTCTCGGAATGACCCTGTTCATGTCTTCCTTCGAGGACCTGCTTTCTCTTAGGACGCGAGCCTATCTCATCAAGGATGTCGACCCAGAAATCCTCCGCAGGCTGTTAGGTGCTCGTTCGTTGGCTACTGACCTCGATGAGGGCAGTCTCAGGGAGTATTACCAGTCAAAAGTCTCCGTACCCACTAATGCCAATGGCCTTCTGAGGCTGATGGACATGGGCGGTGGCTTGGAGCCGTCTCTGACTAATCCGCTGTATAGCGAAAAGCTTAGCCACATTGATTTCGATGTGATGCAAGGTTGGGTACACGAACTGGCAGAGCGAGGTTTAGTCACAAAAATCCGGAAAACCGGGCACGAACAGATTGACGGCAAGTGGTTCTCCATCCGTATGGCCGATGTTCATGGCACTCTAGGATGCTTGTCCGTGGCTGGTGCTGCTGACATGGATGACCTCACGGAGTTATACACTGGAGGACTGACTTTCGAGATGGGTATGGACTTCAAGGGCGGCAAACCTGGAAAATGGAAGAAGTCGAACCTTTCCGATCCTCTCGATTGTCTCCGTTTGAAATTGCTCGACATGCTCGGCTCAGAGGGGCCTCAGACCTCAGAAACACTCTGTTCGAGGCTTCCATTCCCTTCAGCACAGGTCGATTCCGTCCTTCAGGAGCTGGAAATGAGGAACCTTGCCGCTATCGGCTTCTTCAGGCAAACCGATGAAGGCGAGTACATCCTCAGGATCGACGAGTATAGGATCACCGGCGGAACCGTGGATGTGGTTGATTACAGAACTCTGCAGACATTGCTGCTCCAAAAGTCATTCACGAAGTACGATGAGCCGGCGGAGGCGATGAGGGCCCTCATACTCATCCAACGACGCGATGAGCTTTTGCACAGGGTCAACAACTACAGGTTCAGGGACTGGAAGGACATCAAGCACGACCCGGACGTATACAACGGCAGACTTCTGCATAATCGTGTTGGTTACACGCTGAAGGACCAGATTCCCATTCTACTGGGCTTGCGTAGTGAACCATGGCTAGGCCCCCTCGAGGAGGAACTGCTGGATAAGATCCCAGAGGGTGGACTCACGAGGACCGAGTTGTTCGATGATTACCCGAAGGGGAAGGAGAACGCCCATATTCAGAGGAGCCTCAAGAGCGCGCTCAATAACCTAGAGAGACAACTTGTCGTCGCCAAGCAGTACATCGAGGTCCCCAACCGGAAACGCTCTCTGGCCGTATTCCACAAGATTCACGGCGTTATTGAGCCCCTGTCGTTTGATGATGCTCTCGTCGCTATGATTAACAGGATAGGTCCGATTCGACTTCATACTCTGAGGTTCTTCGTTAGCAGGCCTGTGGAGGATCTGGCCGATGCTTTACGGCGCTTGGAGGACGCCGATCGAATCATACGCGTCGTTGCTTTGCAACCCGATCCCACTGATTATTATTCATCCAAGGAGGATTCAGAAAGCCTGCTCTCGCCAATGCCTGAGGACAGAAAGATGAGGGTGTTGTCTCAATCAGATCCCTTCTGTAGCCGATTCATTCATGAGATACGACTGATACTCAAACAGGGTTGGTATCACCCTGTCTTCAAGGGCGTCGATCCGATTGGACGCATCCTAATGTTCGTGGTCAATGACTACTTGGAGATTAAGGACATCAACATCCCACACTCATACCTCGATGAGTTCAAGGAGACTTTCTCCTCTCTCCTCGACAACTACAGGGACAGACTCGTGGATGTCTCCGTACTTCACGCGTTCAATGGTGTACCAGTTCATGACTGTGACGAAGACATCCAGCAGATCCTGGCAGACTTGGACTATTCCTCAATGGGAGATGGGGAGAGATACATCCGAGGCGGCGTAGTCGAGCCACGCTCTAGGAAGGAGGTTAATCGCATGCTGTTCCATCATCACAAGATGCATCAGGACAGCAGACTGGAAAATGAGACCATGGCTCTTGAGGAAATGAGAGAGTTGCGCGACGATTTCGCCCTCAGAGGCAGGTGCGAGATGTTCAGAGTCAATCTGCATTCAATGGCTGCAGCGCACCAACTGCATCAAGGCACCAATCTGAGGGGACATCAAGTGTGGGCCAAACTGGTGCACTTCCAGAGGCTTCTGACCATCAGAAATGTCCATCCCGCCGAGGAGGACGAAGACATACTCCAGTTCTTCAGAGAGCATCACGATCCATCCATCTTCATGGAGAGGCATGCCATGAAACGAGCTGAGTTCCGCAAACTGATATCCCCCCTCGTTCGCAGCGGACATCTAGTACAGGACTACAGAGGCGGATTCAAAACCGTGGAGCCGATGCAGAATACCGACCTCTGGGAGGTCAAAAGGGACTATCTGAGGGAACTTGTAAGTGACTACCCCGTGATATCACTCAAACAGGTCGAGAGGTTGGCAGGCTCCCCTTTCTCTGCTGAGGAGATTAGTGATGTCATGCATGAGTTCGAAGAGGATGGGACGTTAATCAAGGGCTTTCTCGTTGATGACCTCCAGGACATCTGCTGGGGCCGTCAGGATCTCTTGGAGGGGCTCAAGGGGATTCGCAAGACCCGTGACCTCGTCGTGCCACCCTCCGACACCATGATGCATTACTTTGGGGGCCTGCTCAGAGAGAGATTCGCCTATGGCTCGGCGTACATGGTTTTCCATGACGAAGAGCCGATTGCCGCTTTCAAGGCAAACACTAGGGATGGGACCATCGAAGTTACTGACTTCGTCGGAGACTCGGACTTGGAGAAGGAGGCTCTGAGGGTGATGAAGGAGTTCGCTTGGGAGCACGACATGCCCCTGACTGGCAGGCTGTACGAGAAGTTGCGTTCACGTTGATTGTGATTCTGTAGTAGACATCCCAAACCCTCTCATCACAGGTTGTAGCAGACGCATGATATGTCGATGCAACTCAGGCAGGAGGTCGAAAAGTGCTAGTGCCATCAGGAACATTGCGAACAAACTGGCGAACTTGGCTGCGTAACTGTGGGTGAAGTCGAACATCCCCAGTCCCATGAACGTCCAATCGGCGTAGTTGTCCGTAAGCCATACGATTCCAGCATTCCTGAATACGTTAAGGACGTGAATAGTAGGCAATGCGATGAATAGGGCCCTCAACCTCCGGTTCCACGGGACTGAACTCAGAGCCACTATAGCACCCACGAAGACAATCATCGATTGCAGAGCCGAGCATGCAAGTATGAAACTCACACTCACAACACTTCCATCAGCATGTTCGAGAGGCACGAAGAAGCCGTTCTCACCCAACGGTTCGGCCATGATCCAGCGATTCCCATCCCATTCAGAAAGCGGAATCTCACTAGCTCCGTATAGGTCCACCATCATAGGAGCCATCTGATAACTCCCCAACCCAGTAAATTCAAGCGTCATCTCAGCACTCCAAGCCGAGGCATAGACGAATCCCATGTTCAGCATTGGGATGCTGTAGATCACATAGTACGGCACCACAGCCCAAACCACACACCCCCTGAACCAGACTAACGCTTCAGGGACCTCGTCCCAATTGCGTATCTCCCAGATTCCCATGGCTATTCCCACAGGCAGTGCTCCGGCGGTCATCAGAATCAGGACGGGATCTGAAATCTCAACGTAATGTGGCGATTGAAGATAGAGAAACAGTCCCATTGCAGTCCATCCAAACGCCGATGAATAAGGCGCGTATCGTTCATTTTGTAGGTGGAAGCCAACACCCAGTGCGGTTGCACCCAATGCGCATATGATCAATTGCAGACTGACATCGGCAATGCCAAAACGCTCTGCTATCATGCCCACGAGCAGCCCCAGAGGCTCTTGCATCGATGTGTTTCGACCCATCAACCCGTAAATAGGATGCCCTCGCCGACGGGTACGGGGGATACAATGGGATTCGAGTTCAATGAGTTCGCAGATTCATACCTAGCGAAACTCCGTCAAGCTTTGGATGAGTTGCCAAGAGATGCACTGATGGCGTTCTGGCAGCAAGTAGAAGCCACTCGCAGCGAGGGCGGCAGTGTTCACTTCATTGGCAATGGCGGCAGTGGGGCTACGGCTTCACATAGCGCCGGGGACTGGTCGAAGGAGCTTTCACTCAGGACCATCTCTCACACTGACAGTGCATCAGCAATGACTGCATGGGCGAATGACACAGAATATTCCAACATCTTCGTCGGTCAGTTGTCGACTTTCGTCAGAAAGGGGGACCTCGTTGTAGGCTACAGCGGCTCCGGTAACTCTGAGAATGTTGTGAACGGCATCCACTATGCCAATGATTGTGGCTGCAGGACGACGGCGATAACCGGCGATTTGGACGGGATGGGCGGAGGCAAACTCGCTCAGGCAGCCGACGTCGCAGTCATTGCGCCGGTCAATTCAATGGAGATGATCGAAGATATCCAGTTGATAGTCAACCACATCATCAAGGAGGCCGTCAAGGCTCATCACGGGCCGTGATACCTTGCTCGCCCCTCACAGAGACGACGTGGAACTGATATCCCCCCTCGAACTGCCTGAGTTGCCAAACGGGGCGTCATGGGATGGCCGAATCGCCTTTCTCGACAGGGACGGTGTTCTGATTATCGGATCCGAGGAATACGTAAACAACGTTGATGATGTCGTCCTCCTCCCTGATTCGGCCTTGTCTGTGGGTAATCTGAGGCGTGCGGGTTTCCGGGTTTGTGTGGTCACGAACCAATCACCTGTCGGTAGGGGGCTATGGAGTCAGAGCAACCTTTCGCGAATACACAAGCAGATGTGCCGGTTGTTGCTCGAACAGGATGGGGATGCTCAGCTCGATTTGATTCTTCACAGCCCTTATGCTCCTTGGGAAGGAGCGTGGGCTCGTAAGCCGCATCCAGGCATGCTGGAGGCAGGGAGGCAACTTATGGACGCCGCTTCTAGTGATCCAACTATAGAAGGCCTCGAACTCAAATTTGGGGATGATTGGATAGGACGACCCGACGAGTCTGACTCTGTAATGGTGGGTGACCGTGATGTGGACATGTCTGCAGCAGTCAGATACGGTGTCAGGGGTCTGCTTTGTGATGGAGACGCAGGACTTGCTAGTGTGGTGGATTCAATATTGGAGGACTCTGCTTGAGTTCCGAAGTCGGTGTCCGAATCATTAGAATCGGGCTGGATGACACGGACCATCCGAAATCGGGTTGTACTACTGAATCGTTCGACGACCTGCTTCATTCCCTTGATTCACAGGTCTCTGGATTCAAATTAATCGAGAGGCGATTGGTTCGCCTATGGCCATTCGCAGCGCGAAGAACGAGAGGTAACGGCGCATTATCAGCGATTATCCAGATTCCATCGGGACAACGCGATCTCTTTGATTCGGTGTGCCAGAAGTGGTTTGAAGGGCTTCTGCGTGAAACCGCCGTATTCCCATCCTCTCCTGTGCGCGCCGCCCCGGTTCTACTCATTTCCGAAAGGGACTTGCCAGAGGAGTGGTACTGGTCGGCAGTGCGTGAGCACGTCGAGTTGGAACCCAGGCTGCGTGAGATTCGCTCCCATTCTTGTGTGATGCATTCGGGTGATGAGTCATGGGGTGCTGTGGGTGCCAGTGCAGCCATGGCATGGCAGCCGAACGAGCATTCGACTTGGGAATTGATTTCATGGAGGGACGAATCAATGATCGGCAAGAGCAGGATGGTATCCTCGAGGGTAGTCCGAGAGATGGAGAAACAGCATCCTGAAACCTTCGTCAATCGCGATCCGACCGTCGATAGGGGTCTGATTGCACCTAGGACTCCATGTCCTGTGCTCTATGGTATCAGGGGTTCAACCGCCCAATGTGTCGAAGATGCTCACCGTTGGCTACAGTCTCGCAATGACGTAGAACAATCTCTTCGTTGGGCCGTTCACAGGACGAACCAATTGTCTGATGACCATGTCAGAGGTGTCTCTTTGGGCACAGTAATCACTCTCCCAATGGAAACCAAAGGAGCCCACTCGCACATATCTGTGTTCTCCGAAGGCGTCAAAGCCGATTTGGTTGCTTTTTCAGAAGGCGGGCCCGTAAACAAGCTCTTTCGCCGATTGGTGGCAGGTGACAGAATCGCATGGGTGGGATTGAATTCACCCGATGGTTCTGTGCATCTAGAGCGTCTGGCAATGGTCGATTGCGTACCCAGGGTTGTTTCCAGACCATCGTGTTGTGGCAGAACGATGCGGAGCGCGGGGGCAGGCCAGACCCTCAGATGTCAGTTCTGTGGCAGTAATGCTGAGAGGACATGGGTATCACAGGACCTATACCTAGGCGATATCGACATGGTTGATCATTGGTCCGAACCACACCCATCCAACCGACGCCATCTAGCGAGGCCGCTGCAGTTGAGCACCCCCAAACGGTGATGCATATGGATGCTGAATCTTTGGGCAATATCATTCTGACCATTTCTGCAATCTTGATGATATGGACTTTGTTGAGGCATCGCCAGAAGAACAGGCTGTTGCAGATAACAGACAACGATGATTATAGCGGTATGGCAAGGGATCCACGCTCCCTTATGGTCACTGATGAAAATGCTATGGAGCAATTCGACAGACTCCTGGTTAATCACGGCGCAGACATCGATGAGTGATTACCCCGGCAGAACTAGTATTCGTTCAGAACTTCCAAAATGGGGGGAATCAATCGAGAATGCTATACAATGCCATTCAGCGGCAGCATACGTGTCGGAGTCAGTGGAGAGGATTCCCCGACGCCCCCCTCCTGAGTTCGAGGAGTCTGACAAGGATATGATGAGTGGAATATCCGAAGGAGGATTCCTCGATGTCGCGTTGAACGACGTCAATCAGTATGGCCCTCACGCGATGGTGATGCTATTGGGTGTCTTCGCTTCACTCACCGGGTTGGTACTTCTGCTCCTGATGATGCTCTAGTCAAGCCTCGCTCGGGCTTTGGTGACGGCCATATCGACTATGCGACCACTGTGCCCGAGGTGCCCCTCTGGCTTGAACAGGCTACTTAGCACAGCAGAGTCGAACGCGTCGGCGATTCTAGGTGTTCTCCTGCAGACTTCCTCGAGATTGTCGCCAGAGGACAGGGCCCCCATCGAGGCGGTGCGCATCATCTCATGAGCTTCATCCCTTGCGATTCCTTTGTCGACCAATGCAAGCATCACTTTCTCAGCCATTACAAGCCCCTTCTGAGCATCGATGTTGGCCCGCATCTTGTTTGAATCCACGATTAGGTTAGACAGCACCCTGTCGGTCTTATCGAGAATGTCGTCGAGCAGGATCATCGAGTGGGAAAGGGTGAATCTTTCGGATGAGGAGTTTGCGAGGTCCCTCTCATGCCATAGTAACGCATTCTCGTAGGATGGAACCATCATCGAGCGTACGATTCTGGCCAACCCGCAGGCATTCTCAGCAGTAATCGGATTCCTCTTGTGAGCCATCGTGGATGAGCCCACTTGTTTCTCAGCATCGAAGGCCTCAGCAACCTCAGCAATCTCACTCCTCTGGAGGTTCCTGACCTCCTGCATAATTTTTTCAACACTCGTAGCAACGTTTGCCATCCATCCGACCCATTCGATATAGCGGTCTCTACCTACGACTTGAGTGGTGGCTACTGGGACCCCCAATCCCAATTCGGTCAATATCAGGGCCTGCAGTTCGAAAGCGTCTTCTCCCTGAGCAGCGCCGGTTCCGACAGCGCCGAGGAACTTCCCGGTGGTAGCACGCGCAGTAAGCTCATCCAACCTGTCGAGGTGTCTGTTGAATTCATCGACCCATACTGCCACTTTAAGCCCGAATGTTATGGGCACCGCCGCCTGCCCGTGGGTGCGACCGAGCATCACTGTGTCTCGCTCCCTCTCAGCGATGTCGCACATTGTAGAGAGCAGTCGCTTGAGGATGCCCTGCTGCATTTGGATACTGTCTTTGATCTGTAAAGCGACAGCAGAATCGACGATGTCGTTACTGGTAGCACCGAGGTGGATGCACCATCCTGCTTGTCCAGAAACCTCCGCCATTGCTTTGGTAAGCGCCACGATGTCGTGCCTAGTTTCTCGCTCTATCTCGTCGACACGGTCTGCTGTTACTATGCCAGGGTCCGCAATGTCAGCGATCTTGTCGTAGTCCTCAGCGCTGACTCGGCCTAGTTGGCAATGTGCCCAGACTAGTGCCCTCTCTACCTCAAGCTGTCGCGCGTGTCGCCCTTCTCTGGACCAGATGTGCTTGGCCTCGTCACGACCGTATCTATAGTCTAGAGGCGATACTGTCACGGCCTTCCCCGTGACCAGCCGACCCTAGACCCCTGTTTGAGTCTAGCGCATGGAGGATATACTGGCAGACAGCACGTTCCACACACCGCGACGGCCATCCCACTGGGGCTCAGCAACGCATTCTATGGCTCGTTTCAGGTGAGGACCATCAATTACGACAGTCTCAAACTCCCCACCTTCGCCATCCAAGTTGAAACGGTGGCGTTCAGATAGTATCCTGAGCTCACTCAAAGCATCTCCATCCAATCTCCTACCTAACCACTCACCACCGATTCCCTCAGCAGACACCGAAGCGAATCTGACATCGAAGCCATGATTCACAAACGATGCCATGTGTTCCTCAGCAGGGTGGTGCCAGAGTGGGCAGAACGAGATAATACCGAGACGCTCACACATTCTCTCTATCCTAGTCTTCTGGTAATCGGAGCGCAGAGCACCCACAACCAGAGCATCTACTGCTAATGCACCCTCATGGACCTCGAGCTCATCAGGTTCCTCCCAGTCCTCGGGCCACGCTTCAAGGAAGGCATTGCAACTACCTCGATCACCTCTGAGGCCCGCTTCTAGGTCGAAAATCTCGGATTCTGGCTCTCCTGTGGTTAGGACCGGAAGCCAGGGAATTCCCGCTGAGGCTGCTTGCAAGGCAGCAATCGCCGTGCCATTCAACTGGAACATCATCGAATCGGCTCCGGTGACATGGACTGTGACCAAGCATTCGACGCTCCAGCCCTGCATCAAAGCCCACCAGGTGGCGTAGGTGGAGTCTTTGCCGCCTGATGCCAGTACAGCAACCCTCACGTCCCTGCGTAGTGTTACTTAGCCATGAATGCCGCGATAGCCAAGGCCCCTGCCGACCAAGATTGATAAGAGTCCGGCTTAGCATCAGCACGTTGACCATGCAGCCCGGCGGACGAGGATACGATACCAGCGTCACTGTCTTTGACACACAAGGCCGATTGTACCAAGTTGAATATGCCCGTGAATCAGTTAAGAGGGGCACCACCACCGTCGGGCTGAAATACCGCGATGGATTGATTCTGATAATCGACAAGAGGCTTACTAACACTCTGGTAATTGCCGACTCAATTGAGAAGATGTTCCAGATTGATGACCACATAGGGGCAACCACATCAGGGCTCGTCGCAGACGCCCGGCAACTGATTGAAAGAGCCCGGATCCAGTGTCAGGTAAATCGGATGACTTACGGCAATAGGATGGCTGTCCCCGCACTCGTCAAAAAGATGGGTGATTTCATGCAGTCATTCACTCAATATGGTGGTGCCAGGCCCTTTGGAACGGCTCTGTTGATAGCCGGGTCCGATGATACCGGATTCCATCTTTACGAGCTCGATGTCTCCGGTGCATACTTGGCTTACAATGCAGGGGGAATCGGGGTTGGGAAGGCCTTGGTGATTGATTACTTTGAGAACAACTGGAAGCCTAATATGACTCAAAATGCTGCTATCAAGCTGGGCTTGGAAGCCCTTAGTGATTCGATGGATGACTCTCTCAATCACGATGCTGTCGAGATAGCGGTCGTTAACTCCGAAGGCTACCAAAAACTGGATCACGAAACAGCTCTGAAACACCTTGAGAAGATATCCTGAGGCCCATGCCTCTAAGGTCGAACCCCCTAGCGTGGACATGGTCAGTCTCGATGATGCCGTTCTCGCCCGCTTCGAGAGGGGTGGCTCTAGATACGAGATTCTCGTCGACCCCGAACTCGTGGACAAGTGGAAGGAAGATCCATCTTCTGTTGAGTTGAACGATTTGATGGCCACAGACGAGGTCTGGTCTGACGTACGTGCAGGCGACAGACCCACTTCCGATGCTTTAGAACGGGTATTCGGCAGCACCGACCTCTCGACCTGTGTAGAACGAATCCTCAATGAGGGCAGCATACAACTGACTACAGCCCAGAGGCGACATATGGTTGATGAGAGGATGAAGCAGATTGTCAATGAGATTGCAATGACGGCGACAGATCCAAGGACCAAACTACCCCATCCGCATGTCCGAATAGAGAATGCCCTCGATGAGGCACGATTCAAGGCAGATCCATTCCTATCGGTTGAGAGGCAGGTGCAAGATGCTGTAGATATCCTAAAACCAATTATCCCTCTGCAGTTCATCACCATCAGACTAGCATTCAAGGTTCCCGGCAAGGATTATGGCGGAGTTAGCCAGCTTCTTCGTGACTCAATGCAGAAGGATGAGTGGTTGAGTGACGGTTCCTGGGCATGCGTCGTAGAGGTACCTGGTGGGATGAAGAACGAGATAATCAGCCGCGTCGCCAAACGCTCTTCAGAGATAGAAGTCCGAGAACTTGACTGACTCGGCACCGTAGGTGCCCGCATCAACGATTATGAAGGGGGGGCGGGTCGCGCGGCCGTATAACATGAGTGTTAACGATGACGCGGGCGGACCGCGAAGCGAAGGACGAGCATCCCGGCTCGTCGCTCCAGGGGAGGACCTTGGAGACTCAGAGGGCCAAGAAGCCGGCCACGGCGTCTTAGTGATGGACGGACGACTTCGTGCGACGAAGCAAGGAAGAGTGACAATGAATGGCAATGCAGTGGCAATCGAGCCACTGCGGTCTGCTTACATACCTAGGCCAAGTGACCTAGTGATCGGCTTCGTCGAGGGATGCACCAACAATATCTGGTTCATTGATATCGGCGCACCGTTCAATGCGATACTTCCAATGAGCCTTGGCCCGGGAAAGGCAGCATTCGGTGGCACACGCAGCTTGATGGACATCGGAGAAGCGGTGTTATGCAGGGTCCAAGAAGTCGAGGAGACCCATTCAAGCGTAGTCACAATGAAAGGCATGGGCCTGCGAAAAATTCGCTCTGGAAACATAGAGGACATCGAACCACATCTACTTGGACGACTCATAGGCAAGGGAGGCAAGTCTCTACGCCAACTCAAGGAGGATACCGACTGCAGGATCATCGTTGCGGATAATGGACGAATCTGGATTGACGGGGAACTTGACGGCATAGTTGACGTCCGCGACAGGCTGCAAGCAATGTCTGCTGAAGCGAAATCCATCGGAGGTGTTGCTTGATGGGTGGCTATGGAGATGTCCAGATGCTCGACGAGAACGGACTTCGCATGGATGGTCGCAAACCCGCTGACCTGCGCCCAATCTCAATAGAAACCGGCGTGGTTCCCGTTGCCGATGGCTCCGCTAGTATAAGGTGGGGCACTAACCATGCTGTCGCTGCGGTGTACGGACCTATGGAGTGCCACCCAAGGAAGATTCAGCGACAGGACCGCGCCGTACTGGATGTACGTTACAACATGGCCCCCTTCTCAACAACCGACCGGATGCGACCCGGTTTCAACCGCCGTAGCAGAGAAGTCAGCAAAGTCACTGCAGATGCACTTGAGAGTGTAGTGTTACTGGAGATGTATCCCCGATGTAAGGTTCGAGTCGAAATCGAGATTCTATGTGCCGAGGCCGGAACCCGCTGCGTGGGCTTGACCGCCGCGTCGGTGGCTCTGGCCCATGCAGGTATCCCTATGACGGACATGGTGGTCTCTGTTGCTTCTGGCAAAATCCACGATGTAGTCGTCTGTGATTTGAATAAGGAAGAGGACAATTACGGTGAGGCCGACCTGCCGATGGGAATACTCCCTAACTCAGGCGAACTCGTGTTCCTGCAGATGGATGGGGACCTCTCGCCTGATGAGTTCAAGCAGGCCTGGGATTACAATATGGAAGCCGCAACGGCGATTCATGAAATTATGGTCGAGGCACTCAAGGGGGGTGATTCCTGATGGCTATCCCGCTAGTCCCGAAGTTACTACGTGCTCATCTTGCCGCACTCGCCGAGAACGACGAAAGACATGATGGCCGTAGTCGATGGGAGGCCCGAGACACAGAACTCGAAATCGGAGTCCTCCCTCGTGCTGAGGGTTCGGCCAAAGTTAGAATCGGAAACACCATCGTATATGCTGGAGTCAAGTTCCAAGTAATGACTCCATATCCAGATCGCCCCAACCAAGGGGGTCTGATGTGCAGTGCTGAGGTCAGGCCGGTCGCCGGACCTAACTGGGAGCCCGGACCCCCGAGCCCGGAGTCAATCGAACTAGGGCGGGTGGTCGACAGAGGAATCCGTGAATCGGGGTGCATCGACGTCGACGACTTGTGCATCATCCCAGGTGAGAAGGTGTGGCAGGTGATTCTCGATTTGTTCGCTATTTCCGATGACGGTAATCTGTTCGATGCCTTCGCACTGGCGGGCGTCGCTGCGATGAGAACCGCAGTAATTCCCGAAAAGCGTTTTGAGATCGGTGCCGAAGATCGACCGTTAAATATCTCCAAGACGCCAATCATGTGCTCCTATCAGAAGGTCGGCGGCAGATTCGTTTACGATGCCGATGGCAAGGAGGAGCTCGGAGGCGACGAGCGTATCCATATCACACTGGGTGATGACGGACATGTACATTCATTGCAGAAGGGTCTAAGGGGAATCTTCACGGAAGACGAATTCGCTGAAATCATGGAGCAAGCACAATCAAGATGCAAAGACCTCCGTGAAATGGTGAACAAGGCAGAAGAGGCTGGCTGATATGGCGAAGAGGACACAGAAGACAGGCGTGACCGCGCGATTCGGCTCACGCTACGGTGTGAGCGTGCGTCGTCGGGCGGGTTCTGCTCTGAAGAAGAAGTCCCGCCACTACACCTGCCCCTCCTGTCAGTATCAGAAAGTTCGACGTAAGGCAGCCGGAATATGGGAGTGTAGAAAGTGCGACCATACATTCACCGGAGGGGTCTGGGAACCATTCACCCGAGCCACCGATTCCAATAATCGAATAATCCGACGCTCCCTAGAGGGCGCTACCGCTACTGATATGACGGTTATCGCTCAGCAGGCGGCATTGGACTATGAGCGCAAACTCGCCGAGGCTGAACTGGATGACTCCGAGGAAGAGTGAGCCTGCAAGGCTGATTTTCAGGTTGAAGCACAGCGATGCGGACGCTCTCTCGGCGTCGCTGTATACCGAGGCCGAATTTTCCAGAGCCGGAGACTCCATAGAAGTGGCGGAATCCGCACCCAGTATCGTCGATCTCCGTGCAAGGTGGAACACTCTAATGCGTGGGTTAATTGCATCAGAGCAAGCTCTGAAGTTCGGTAGGGAGTGAAGGTATGACGGACGAACCCATCACCCCTCAGCAAATGCAATCTGTCGTTCAGGAACTCCAATCGACTCGTTCCCAAGTACAGGCCATCGCTTCTCAGATAAACGAGATATCGCTGACCTTGAATGCCCTGTCGTCGCAGGATGAGAAGCGTCCAGTATTCCGAGCAGTCGGCAACTTGCTTCTAGAAGTTGATGACCGCGATGCTCTGGCCGATGAGCTAGGAGAGTCCAAGGCCGCATTCGAGTCACACCTCGGGAAACTCGTGGAGAGGGAGAGTGACCTGGTCTCCCAGTACGAGGAGATGCTAGAGTCCTTTGAGAATCAGTGAGGTCAGTAGATGAGCGACGGCCTCTCTGGGACGGAAACCACCCCTCTCAAACGCGACATGCGCACACTTCAACAGATGCTCCTCGACGGCCAAACTTCTCCGGCAATCGAACTATCCGGTAGTTTGCTGATGCGATCGAGGTCCAAGGACGAGAGAGACCCTTTTTCAGAAGCCAGAATACGGATGGAGAGGGCGCTGATGGGAGCGGTTGAGCCCTCCATCGTGGGTGCAGAGTTACGTTGGTGTGTTGACAGGCTCAATGCATTGCATCAAGGCTCTTCCTTGCATGGAATAGCCCTTCTCAACCTCGCTGCATGGCATCGAAATCAGGGCGAGTCTATGATGGCCCTCGCTACTCATGCAGAAATCTCCCCTTCCAGCGGCCATCCGGATGACATCCGCGGCCTGTCCCGCTTGGAAACAGGTAGGATAATGATCGGATTGGATGATCTCGATCCCGCTATGAGGCATCTATGGATAGCTAAGGAGTGCCTTTCGCAAACCGGTCTTGACGCCGAGGCTCTAGCATCTTCTTTGGAATGGTTGGACCTGGCATTGGAGGAGATTGACGAGAATTCTCCTAGGATGAGTCAGAGGGTATCCCAAGCGGCTCCTAGGGAGCGGGGCGGCTCAACATGGGTACCTGCAAACCCAGAGGACGTCAGGCAAACCGTCGAGTCCCTGATTCCGATCCTACTGGACGATGTCTCCGGCAGGGATCGGATCGATATTGGACTGATATTGGATGCTTCCGCGGCTCTTGGTGAGGATTCTTGGCATCAGTTGGTTTCGGAGAGGATATCAGAGATTCAGGACTCAAGTCTGCTCGAAGCACTCCAATCATGAGCAAGCAACCTTTGAATCTCCTCGGATCCCCAATGTAGTTCATGGGGGATTTCAATGCACCATCCCACTTCTTCTATGGATGGATCGTCTGATGGCCAACCGCCCGCCTCTGGTTCGCCTTCAACTTCGATCAGGACGACGACACCGCCATCCAGTATGGAGTCATCAATCGCTTTGGCCGTGCCAAGCAAACCAGTCTCCTCAAAGAGCTCGCGTAGTGCTGTAACGTCAGACGATTCTCCGTCGAGCACATTGCCCCCCGGGAGCTCCCACCCCCGTTCACTGTGTCTGACCATCAACCAGCATGGTGTTTCGATGCGCTGTTTGGGCACAGTCCATGCTATCGCCCAATCACTGGAATCACTCATCACTGATCTCCATCCTAATTTCTTCGACTAACTCTAGTGCTCCATCGATTCCTTCAGCAGCCATTCTCCTAGCTAGGAAGAAGGCTTCAGAAGAGCGGCCTTCGGAACGGAGATGGGCGACTTCCCCGAAGATGTCAGTATTACTGGAAATATCCGGAACCACATCATCTCGGACATCGTTTGAGGGGGACATCGAAAGTTTTTGCATCCTCTTGAGAAATTCAACTCTCTGAGTTACTTCAGGTACCTTCCAAGGTGTGGGGGCACGACCATCCATTTTGGCTTCCATCCTCTCTCTGAATTGATCTCTGACCAGAAACTCTGGGAAGTTGCTTTGGGCTTGGTCGTAGCAAAGCCATGCCTGATCATACTCGCCCCGCCTCTCGTGCATCCTGCCCAATGCCGACCAAGCCTCGTGATTAGAAGGCCTCTGGGCCAACAGCACCCTAGCGAGCTTGAGGTAGTCCTCCTCCCTACCTGAGTCCCTCAGGCGCTCGAGACGACGAGAGAACAGGATGTTCGCTCTATGATCGGTCATGTCCAGCATCCCGACTCTTTCAATGAAAGAGAGGATTGAACCCTCATCACTGGAAATGCCATTCCACCAATCATCAGGATCTAGTGGATCGGCAACCAATGCAGCTTCCAGAATACCCATGCCAGATTCTGACATGTCGACGCCTTCTAACTGGGTGAGGTATACAGGATCTCGACCCAATACAGCGAACAAATCGTTCAGAACAGCATGGATGCCTGCATGATCTCCAACATTCAATTTGATTCTCACTAGAACCCTCCAGTTGTCCGGATTGGTGAAGTCGTGGAGGACCGCTTGTCGCGCACTCTGCTCAGCCCATAGGAGATTGGAGGAATCTGTTTCCGAGAGAGAAAGGAATTTCTCAGCTTGGCTTCTGTGACGGTTTCCCAGACTGCGCCTTGGGTGCTGAAGTTTCGCAGCGATGTCCCTGGTAGGCTCAGTCATGTGCTACCTCACAGTACCGACTCAAACGGAGTCTTGTCGACACCAAGCGGTAGAGTGGCATCCATACCAATCTTGCTGGTAGTACCATCTTGACTTCTACTGGGATCAAGGCTCGAGCCCTTCTGGTCAGAGAGAATGACAGTATCAGTATCCGGCTGCCATCTAGTCATTAGCGCCCATTCAACTCTAGCGGAATCGGCTATGTCGATGTCTTCGTCTACCACCACCACCTGCTTCATCGAGCGGTGTCCGTCCAAGGCCGCATGGATGGCACGTACACCATCCCCCTCATTTTGGGGTATGATTTGTACTACGGAAGACAACCATCCGCATCCCCCATCGGTTAGGAATACGTCCGTGCATGGGACTACTTCTGAGACGGCTGCCTTGATTGTGGGTGCTCGTGGCAACCCCATGAGTGTGCGATGCTCTACGCCTGCAGATATCAGTGCATGGAAGATCGGATTGTTGCGATGGAACACTGCATCGTACTCGATGACCGGCTCTTCCCTAACCCCATCAACTGTACCGGTGATGTCCACATAGGGCCCCTCCTCGTCTACATCAAGGGTAATTCGCGCCTCCATAGCATACTCGGCATCAGCAGGTACTGATACCCCATTGCCTAAGCGCACCAATCGGAGGGGTTGTCCATGGAGCCTCTCGTGAAGAGCAGCTGCCACTGTGAGTTCATCGAGGTCTTCGTTGAATGACATGGCAGCAGCCAGCAGCACTGTCGCATCGGCGCCGTTGACAATCGCTATGCTGATTTCATCCCCATTCGCTCTAGCAGTTTCGTACATGGTGCGTAGATGCCTGGGGACGATGCGTGCTACTGTATGGGAAGCATCACGAAGCAACTGCCGATGATACGACATGTTCCTTATGCCCTTGTACTCTGCGATGATGACTGAGGCAGACTGGTACCTGCCCCTATCCTCCTGATAATGCCAGGGGATCGGCAACGCACCGAGATCGACTTCGTCTTGTCGGTTCTCTAGGACCTCGGCGTCGGAGGTATCTACAATCATGGGCTCGGAGGGGTTAGCCATCCCCCATGCTAGGGTGTCTATGAGTTCTCCCGGGGAGATGTCGAAAACCTCACAGAGCCTATCCCTGACGAGGACGTTGAGAGCTGCGCTGTGCCCAGGTGCTTCTACAACATTGTCGAATACGATGGGCCCTCCACCAGATGACTCGGATCTGTCCCGCATCTCGAATTCTACACTGACCTCTTCACTGTCCAGTGGCGCTCCCGTAAGCAAATCTCGGAATGCCATGATGTCGCCCCGCGGCCTAATCTGTTTCAATGTTAGCAAGGCCGGAGCACTCTTGGTCGTTACTCACCTACGGTGAATCCGTCACGCTCTTATACCATTGGTGGGTCGGCGGGGCGTCATTTGAGGTGAATACTTGGGTCGTGGATTGTTCTCTGGCCCGAAGATGAAGAATGATCGAAAAAAATACCGATGGAAGGAGCGCAAGTTCCGAGACCGCGAATTCAAGCGGAGGTATGGAGGGGCCCTCAAACACGATCCATTAGGCGGCAGTACTCAGGCCAAGGGCATTGTAATCGAAAAGGTCGGCTTCGAAGCCAAGCAGCCCAATTCGGGAATCCGCAAGGCCGTCAAAATCAGTTTGATAAGAACTGGTAACAAACTCACAGCATTTGCCCCAGGGGACGGTGCCATTTCATTCATCGATGAGCATGACGAAGTCCTCGTCGAGGGAATCGGCGGCAGCATGGGCCGTTCATACGGTGATCTTCCCGGTGTCCGGTTCAAGGTAATCAAGGTCAATGGGGTTTCCCTCGACGAAATGGTCCGTGGAAGGAAGGAGAAACCGATCCGGTGAGGTGTTAACGATGGCTGAGGAATCCCAAACAGAGCAGGCCGCCCCGGTGGCCGGCATAGGAACTAGTGTTTTCGGCAAGTGGGATGCGACAGAAGTCACCTGCGCCGATCCGGGCTTGGCACCTTACATCAATCTCACAACCATCGGAACCCCGCATTCCGGTGGTCGGCATGCTAACGCGTGGTTCGGCAAATCAAAACTCTCGGTGATTGAGAGATTCATCAATAATCTGATGCGCACCGGAAAGTTCTCTGGCAAGAAGCAGCATTGTGTGAAGGCGTTCGAGCGTTCACTCGATAACATAGCAATTCGCACCGGGCAGAACCCCCTGCAGAAGTTCATAGATGCCATTGTTGAGGCCGCTCCTTGTGAGGAGACCACTAGAATCAAACTCGGCGCAGTGAGCCAACCCAAGGCTGTCGACTCTTCGCCCAGTCGCCGTCTTGACGTAGCCCTTAGGAATTTGGCTATCGGCTGTACATCCGCCACAGCAAAGAGTCGCCGTACTCTAACTGAAGGTATTGTCACTGAGCTTTCAAAAGCCGCTGAGGGCGATGTCAATTCATACTCAGTGGGAAAGAGGGAAGAGATCGAAAGAATCGCCGCTTCTGCCCGGTGATAGACACTTCGATACCATCTGAAATTATCGTACTGAGGAGTGTCGTGCGAGTCTTACAAGCGGCTTTATGAACCGTTGTAAGGTCGCCGCTTCATTCAGAGGTCTAGTCATGGGTCGCAAGGAAGACAACATCAAGCGTGCGACCGAGGTCATGTATGACAGGGAGCGCATTAGGAACCTCGCCATCGCCGCTCATATCGACCACGGGAAGACCACCCTATCAGACAATCTGATTGCTGGTGCCGGCATGATGTCCGAGGAACTTGCTGGGAAGTCCAGGGTGCTGGATTTCGATGATCAGGAGAGCGCGCGTGGCATCACGATCAATGCCGCTAGCGCCTCGATGGTGCACGACGTAGGTGGAAGTGACTATCTCATCAACCTCATCGACACCCCCGGCCATGTCGACTTTGGCGGTGACGTCACAAGAGCCATGCGAGCCGTGGACGGCTGCATCATCCTGACCTGTGCAGTGGAGGGTGCAATGCCCCAGACCGAGACTGTAGTGAGGCAGGCTCTCAAGGAGAAGGTCAGGCCCGTTCTCTTCATTAACAAGGTCGACCGTCTAATCAACGAGCTCCAAGTCACCCCTGAGGACATGCAGGAGAGATTCATGGCTCAGATTACCAAGGTCAACACACTGATCAGCGAATTCGCACCCGCAGAGCACCGAAAGGACTGGCGGGTTAGTGTCGCAGACGGGACGGTGGCTTTCGGCTCAGCATATCACAACTGGGGGATTACCGTTCCGTACATGGCCAAATCGGGAATCTCATTCACGGACATCTTCGAGTACTGTCATAACGAGCAACAGAAGGAGCTTGCCAAGAAAGCGCCCGTGCACGAGGTCCTCCTCGACATGTCCGTTGATAAGCTGCCTTCGCCACTTGTCGCCCAGCAATACAGAATCCCCAATATATGGAATGGCGACCTTGAATCGGAAGCAGGCGCCGCCATGCTTGGCTGCGATCCCAACGGCCCCCTATCGCTGATGATAACCAAAATCTGGATGGATCCCCACGCTGGAGAGGTCGCCGTCGGCAGGCTATACTCTGGCACTATAACGCAAGGACAGACTGTGTGGGCCTTAGGTGCTGCGAAAGCAGAGAGAGTCCAGCAGGTCAGCATGATGGTCGGAAGCGATAGGATCCAAGTTCCTGAAGTCTCATCAGGAAACATCGTCGCGCTTACCGGCGTACGTAGCGCTGCGGCAGGAGTCACGATCACACCCGAGCAGGACTCTACTCCCTTCGAAGCGATCAGGCACTACTCCGAGCCTGTTGTGACCGTCGCAATTGAGCCTAAGTCCATGAAGGACCTGCCCAAGTTCATCGGTGCTCTGCACAGCCTAGCCAAGGCGGATGCTTCGTTGGAGGTTTCCACCAACCAGGAGACCGGAGAGGCACTTCTAGCAGGAATGGGCGAGCTCCACCTTGAGATTACTGTTTACAGGCTTGAAGAGGAACAGGGGATCAAGGTCTCTGTTAGTGACCCTATCGTGGTTTACAGGGAATCTATATCCTTAGACAACAAGGGAAGGGCTTTCGAAGGCAAGTCCCCCAACCGTCACAACCGATTCTACATCGAGACCGAACCATTGCCGGACGATGTCACACAGGCCATGAGGGAAGGCATCTTCGGGGACGGTGCTGTCCGAAACCAGGATGCCAAGGAAGTCGGAAACAAATTTGCTGAGTTTGGCATGGACAAGAATCTGATGCGGAAGATATACGCGATTCACGGAACCAATGTCTTAGTCAATGATACCAAAGGAATACAGAATCTTCACGAGACACGGGAGTTGATAATTGAGGGTTTCAATGATGTGTGCAAGAAGGGTCCAGTTGCCGATGAACCATTGATGGGAGTTATGGTCAGACTGGTCGATGCAAAGCTCCACGAGGACGCCATCCACAGGGGCCCGGCGCAGACTATTCCCGCTGTGCGTAATGCGATTAAGGGTGCACTACTGCGTTCCAAATCAGTCATTTTCGAGCCGATGCAGAATATTCGAATAGATGCGCCGAACGATGTCATCGGTGGGGTCACTAGGGAAGTGACCACCCGCAGGGGAGTCATAGAGGACATGCCTGTTGATGGCAACACAGCCAGTGTAATCGGTAAAATGCCGATCGCCGAATCCTTCGGATTCTCGAATGACATCCGTGCTGCCACCCAAGGTCGCGCAATTTGGAACACCGAGAACTCCGGATATGTCCACCTTCCTGCTAACCTCTTTGACAAGGTCACTTCGGAAATCAGGGAGCGGAAAGGCCTGAAGGCCGAAATACCCGGTGAAGCACATTACATGGATTGATCAGTTGATTCGTATCAATTGGAAGTCGGTGAGATCCCTCAGTACCTGGACGGCGGCACTATCATCGAGTACGTCAAGACATTGATGGGCAAGTGAATGATGATGCATGGCGCGCTCCTTGGCATAAGCTATCGAACCACTATCTCTTAACTCATCAACTGCAACTGCCAAATCACCATCATCGCAATCTCCAGCGCCGTATACTTGTCTGAACATGGGAAGTGCGGCCCCGCCGTCTAACGCATGGATGGCAATCAACGTTCTCTTACCTTGTACAACATCCGAACCTGCTGGCTTGCCTAAGGTCTTGGTATCTCCAGTGATGTCGATAAGGTCATCCATTAACTGAAAGCACAGCCCCAGATTCAGACCCCAGGTCGCCATCTTCTCAACAATTTCTTCTGAGGCACCTGCAAGGATGGCACCTGTTTCAGCGCAAGTTTCGAACATCGCACTGGTCTTACCTGTAATCATGGAGATATAATCGTCTTCTGAAACAACCTCTCGCGTCTCAAAAGAGATATCCTCCTGCTGACCCTCAGCAACATTCCTGACCATCTCACCGATGGCTCTGACTAGGTAAACCAGTTTGTCTGAATCAATATCAGGAGACTCAGCTAGAATTTCAAAACCCACTGCTAGCATAGCATCGCCGGCATTGATGGCTGTCGAATCATCATATGCGACGTGAACGGCATCCAAACCCCTCCTGATGGGATCTTGATCCATGAGATCATCGTGGACTAAGGTAAAATTGTGAATAATCTCGATGGATGCACCCAAGGTGTAGTGACCATCGTGGGCTTCTCCCACAGCTTCGCCGACCAATCTTGGAAGTATGGCCCTGAGCCTCTTCCCTCCCCCAGTGAAGAGATGGGTCATAGCGCCATGGAGTCTTTGTTGGTGCATTTTACCGAGGCCGTCCATAATGACCCGTTCAACCTTATCTCGGTGAATGCCAAGCGCATCCAACAAGGCCTGTCCGGGAGGTGTCGGTGTCATGTCGATGGACAATTCGCCACACCTCACTATTTCCGTTTGAGATGATAAGGCACTAGAATCGATGTCGGGGTAGTTAGGAAATAGGAATTTATCCCATATCATCCTGAACCATGGGGCGATGATTTTGCCCCCCCATTCCCCGCTCCCAGCTATCATTTCGTTAATCTGTTCTGCTGAGAGCCATCTTGTCTCAGATATCTCGTTGGGGTTGGGGACGATATCAACATCAGCACGCACCATCAGAACATGGTCGATCTCATGTTCGACCCAACTATCGTTCCATCGGCATCGATACTCGAATGTGCCTATATGATCAAACTGCCATTTTGAAGTGACTGAACTAGCTATGCCGAGCTCCTGTTCAAGCTTTCTACAGGCTGCCTTGACAACCCCTTGGATGGGGTCGGTATTCTCACCAGGGATATCCAAGGGGTGACTACAGCAGGAATTGGCCCAGACACCAGGAAATGTGATCTTTTCAGTAGATCTTCTTTGGACCAACATACGTCCGTTGGAATCGAATAGAAGGACGCTGAATGCCCGATGTCTATTGCCCTGTCCAAAGTGGCATTCGACCTTGCTCATTGAACCAATAACTTGGTCGTCGGAGCCAACAAGTATGCATTGCTCATCCATCATCTCGGCTTGAGATTGATTGTGCCCTTCGAGCTTGTCAGGCAGGTCTGCATTAGCCATGCTATCGAACTGGCGAGAAAACTCTTGCATATAATCGAAATGCTGTGTCCAGCGGCATTCTGGTCATTAGGAAGGTCGTTCACTGAGGACTTTGGTGCCAACAGCGACGCCTCGCACGACCGCATCGAGCATGCGATTGGGTTTTCGGCCGTTCAGTAACCAAACATGATCTACAGAATTTGCAATAATAGAAGCGCATTGGGCTTTGAGTAGAATCCCTCCAGTGACATCGACATCAGATGCATGTGTCCCCCTGAGGCCATCCGATGGAATCCACTGTTCGATTAGCTTAGTACCGGACTGCTCTGGGGGTCTGTCCATGAGTCCATCGACATCTCCAAGCAGAAACAAGCAAGCAGATACATCAGGTAGTTCAATGCCCAGCCTCACCATGATATGATCGCCAGACAATATACCGAACTTGGAATCGTTCGTGACCTCGACGACATCACCGAAGGTTACTGGGATGGGTTCCGAGGGAGCCCTCACAAAGGCGGATATATCGCCTTTGAAGGTTAAACCCACACCGTTTGCCCAGTATCTGGGAGGTAATGATTCGGCCTCGAGTCCTTGTGATTCCAAGGCCTCGACAACGTGACGATTCAATTCGAGCATGTCGAAACGAACTCTGTCCATTGCTTCGGCTTGTTCGTGCCCAATGTCTTGTTGGTATCCATCAGCAAGACGCCATTTCTTGGATTCAATGTGCCCGAATGAACCTGCACCGTGCACCAATATTACCGAATGGCCCATATCTACGAGTTCCTTGATTACTGACGCTACGGGGCCGATGTGCGATATCTGCACATGCTTGTACTCGGTTTTGTCTGTAATCAAGCCGCCGCCCAATTTGACTATCACACGAGACACGCTGCTCCCCAACTATTGCTAAGAGGTACACGACTTAGCCTCTACCGTACTTTCTTGACCTGCGGGCCCCTGAGCGATTCATGTCGGACTCTGAGGCAATTGAGCAGTATCAGAGGTGGCTACAGGCAAGATTGGCTATCGCAGAGCAGATTGATGACCCATCGGAGAGACTACGGGTGACCTTGCAAGTCGAATCGGCGATACATCTCGCCATACAATACCGTGAATTGGTGGAGTTGACGCCTGATGACATTGCTCCTCCATTCGTAGAGGTGGATTCGCCTATCAGGATCATATCAGATGAAGATTCAGTGATTTCCACAGCGATTCACGATTCTACGACTTGCACTAAATGCGACACTGAAATGACTCAAGATCTGGAGTTTTGTCCCGCGTGTGGCGAATATCGCTGATCATTCTTCTTCGTCCCAATGCACTCTAGCCAACTCATATTCGGGGTGGTCGTTCGCTACTATACTGAGATATTCACCTGGGACGCTATCCGCGAGATAGACGGTGATGCCTGCGTGCCATATGGTCTCACCAGCGGCCACAAACCTCGCTGTATCAACTTCAAGCAGAGTGGGGAGGGCATAATGCACGTGTCCCGCCTCAGCAGCTGAACGTATGTTTGCAGACAGATGAACATGGGAGCGCCCGCTGGGGCTAATGCCAACTTCAATCACATTCTCGCTTTCATCCGGAGAACAGGGATAGTAGAGAGTATTGGGAATATTCTCGGTGGGCAGATCCAATTCAATCTCGACAGTATGACCGTAAGTTGCGCGTATCACGTTGGCACGAACTTCGTACCTCCCTTTGGGATCGGTCTCGGAAATGGCTCGGATGTGATGAGGTCTGAGCCAGTGATAGCGCTTCTCGTTGGAGCCCTTGAATTGCTTGATGATGTCCTTGACATCAATCCATCCATTGATGTCCATTTCGAGGTTGAACTTCTCGGGGGCATGCCTGAGGACCAGTGCTAACCGTCTTGCCATGCTATCCCTCTCACCCGTTCGCATGATGAATCTCCCCTCGGAGTTACAGGCTGGGCACAAGTGGTCATCTGCGTAGTAACCGTGATTTGAGCATTCCCTGATCATCGTATCGCTTTGTCGAGTGGATTTCCTCTCATGAACCCCTCGGTTACGCTGGGGTTATGTGAAACATGAGTATGGTGAATGGTTATTCGTGTACTCTTCGTCGTTGGTCCGTGAAGGCCGTCATCGTTGATTGGGCACGCTCGGCGTTTCATAGGGCTCACAGGGGTGATTTGGCCGCCGTGCGACCGGATGACTTGGCCGGGCAAGTCGCTAAGGCACTCATCGATAGAAACGGGATTGACCCGGCTGAATTCGATGATTTGTTGTTGGGGTGCGGTTACCCCGAAGCCGAGCAGGGGTACAATATGGGGAGACTGATGACCTTCCTGATTGGCATGCCTAACACTGTTCCCGGAGTTACATACAACAGACTTTGTGGCTCTTCAATGCAGGCAATTCTGTCGGCTGCGGCCAATATCGAATCAGGGTGGGGTGAATGTTTCTTGTGTGTTGGAATAGAGTCGATGAGCAGGGTGAAGCGCCGTGGCTTCAATTGGAGTCCACACCCCGGCCTTGAGGATGGCTGGCCTGAAGCCTATGTCCCCATGGGGCAGACGGCTGAGAACATCGCGACCCGCTGGTCCATACCCCGCACCTTGCAAGAACAATTCGCCCTCTCTTCCCATCAAAAGGCTGCGTCTGCCAGAGCCTCAGGTTCCTTCGATGATGAATTGATACCCATTTCTCATGACGGTATCGCCATAACTGAGGATGGATGTATCAGGCCGGACACCACCTTGGAGTCAATGGCTGCACTTTCCCCCGTGTTCTCGGACGAAGGCTCCGTGACTGCAGCAACATCCTCTCCGCTAACCGATGGTGCTGCTGCCGTGATAGTTTGCAGCGAGGATTTTGCCATGTCGCGAGGTTTGCAGCCAATGGCTCGGATAGTTTCTGGTGCAGTAACTGGCTGCCCCCCTGGTATCATGGGAATCGGTCCGGTTGAGGCTACTAAGAAAGTACTAGAGAGGGCTGCTTGGGAACTGGGTTCTGTTGATCTCTTTGAGCTCAATGAAGCATTCTCCTCTCAGAGCATGGCAGTCATCGATGAACTGGGATTGGAGCCCGCCAAAGTCAACCTTGATGGGGGTGCTATTGCCATTGGACATCCATTGGGGGCTTCGGGCGCAAGGATTACTGGCAAGGCCGCTAGCCTGCTATCTCGAACAGGCTCTAATCGTGCCATCGCTACTATGTGCATAGGGGGCGGGATGGGGATAGCAATAGCATTGGAAAGTCTGTGATCATTCCTCTTCCCTGGAGATTAGATTTGAGTTGCAGTTAGGACATCTATCACTCGACGTCATTCTGTTAGGATAGACTGCGAGTATGCTCGAGCAGCTCGGGCAAGTAGCTAACACCTCTCGATCGTCTGCTGAGGATCGTAAATTTCCACCCCAACCGGTTCCCTCATACCACTGAATATAGGCAGGGTTCCTCATTGTGGGTATCCTCCTAAGCGCACTCACACCCAAGAGTAAAAACAAGATTCCCTGCAGAAACCAAATGCCGCCAGCCGACATCGAATCTGATACTACGATTAGGCCGAACAACAAGAATGCAGACCCAAACAAAGATAACGAGTAGATTCCCAGTTTATTCCCATATTCTGTGCGTTTGTGAAGCGTGTATGTAGTCAGGACTCCCAATGGAACCAGAACCGCGCCCACAATCAATGTGAATATCCTCACGGGGCCATTCCATGTGGAAAGCAGAGACAGGATGATTAACGTGACAAAGACGGTATCAATTGCGATGAATCGGATGAGGTGCCGGTGCAGTTGCTCCATCTGACTGCGTGGCATGAACCCCGATTAGTCGCTTCAAAGATGACCTTTCCGCCGGCGACGCACTCATGAAGCCCCTCGTACTCGCATGGCCATGGCCAAGGATACCGATGTAGCCATCAAAGGCGACAGCCTGCAAGGTCGTACCATACTATTCGCTGTTACAGGAGGCATTGCTGCCGTAGAGTCAGTTCGTCTGGCAAGGGAACTCCGTCGGCATGGTGCAAATTTGACTATAATGATGACCAGAGAGGCTGAGAAGATCATCACTCCCTTGGCTTTGTCCTGGGCTTCGGGTACCGAGGTAATGACCACCTGGGATTATGAAATGTCCCAATTGGAGAAACATGATGCTGTATTAGTTGCTCCAGCGACCCGAAACACGATCTCAAAACACATCCACGGAATTATGGATTCACCTGTTTTGATGGCACTGTCCGTTGCAAGAGGCAATAGGACCCCGACCCTATTCGTGCCGTCAATGCATTCAGACTTGTTCGACGACAGAGTCACCGGTGATTTGCTGGAGGCTCTGCGCAATGAGGAAAGTGCAGTGATGGTATCTGAAATTGAAGAAGGGCGCAGGAAGCAGCCCGATCCGATATCTATAGTTGCTAACATTTGTAATATGGTTAACAGGGGGCTCCCTGACAGGAAGATCGTAGCGATAACCCTAGGTGCTAACAGAGCTCCCATCGATGATGTAAGGGCCATACAGAACGCTTCTTCTGGCTCGACAGGTTGGACCATCGCCGAGTACCTTCATAGAATGGGTCACGATGTTATATGCATCGCCGGAAAAACTTCTGCGCAACCAAGCTTCGCACTACCAGATGTTAGGCGTGCAGGTTCACCCGACGCGATGCTTTCTGTGGCCAAGACAGTGGCTTCGGGACAACCCCAACCCGATGCTTGGATACACTCTGCGGCAGTTCTCGATTACTATACTGAACCTTTAGGTGGAAAGAAGCCTAGTGGAGCCGACTCATGGGAATTGACTTTGATCCCGGGGGTTAAGCACATAGCCGAATTATCGCCACTGGTAGATGGAGCTATTCGCATAGGATTCAAACTTGAGTCCGATGCTTCAGAGGAGATATTGGTACAGAAGGCCAAGGATCAGATCGAGCGGTATGGCGTTGATGCTGTGGTAGCTAATCTCAAGGATGAAATTCATGACCCAGACACTTTGAGAGGGAGGTTCGTTCGTTCTGATGGAACGGTTGACGACATACATGATGACACCGAATTATGCCAAATGATAGAGTCCCTATTGCACACCTCCTGACCCCGTGTCTGCGTCACATTCAAGCGGGGTATATGGACGACCATTCAACATGGCGAGTCCGGGTAAGGCGAAGAGGGGCATCCCTCCTAAGTCAGACTTCAACAATTGGTATCCCGCTATAGTCGAAATCGCCGACCTCGTAGACAAGAGGTATCCAATCAAGGGCATGGATGTTTGGAAACCCTATGGTTGGAACGCCATGTCTCTTATTGACGGTCTGACCCGCTTTCAAATGAGGCGGACTGGCCATGAAGAGTACAACTTCCCGTTGCTTGTACCTGAGGATCTTCTGGACAAGGAGAATCAATTAGTCTCACACCTCAAGGCTGCACGGGATGCAGGAGTAGATCCTTCCGAATTGAGAATGACAGAGGAGGATGCTGGTTTCAAGAAGGAGGTGTATTGGGTCGATCGGGGGGGTGATAATCAACTTGAGGTCCCGATGTTCCTGAGGCCCACTTCAGAGACCCCTATGTACACCATGTTCTCTCTATGGATCCGTAGTCATGCGGACCTACCGCTCAAAACTTTTCAAATTGTGAACACATTCAGGTATGAAACCAAACAAACCCGATCATTCATCCGAGTTCGAGAAATTCACTTTTTCGAAGCTCACACCGTTCATGCGGATGAACAGGGAGCCACCGACCAAATCGCTGAGGATGCAGATGTCGTGCAGCGCTTGCTTCACGAACTATGCTTCCCTGCGATAATTTCCAAGCGTCCTGTCTGGGATACCTTTCCCGGGGCCTGGCATTCCACTGCAGTAGATGTGATTATGCCCAATGGAAGGACATTACAGGTAGCTACGTACCACCATTATCGAGATCAGTGGGCCAGAGCATTCGACCTCACCTATGAGGACAGTAATGGCGATACCCAATTCTGCCATCAGACCACATTTGGGATGTCAGAGAGGCTTTTAGGTGCGGTTGTAGGTATGCATGGTGACGACAACGGACTAATCATGCCCCCCTCCATTGCACCCATTCAAGTCATCCTAATGCCCGTTGCTGCTCATGCAGACGAGAATGTGAAGCCCAAGGTCGAGGCCCTTGCCACACATCTCGAACGGTCCGGATTCCGTGTCCGCATCGATGACCGTGATTTGCGACCGGGCACCAAGCATTACGATTGGGAAATCAAAGGAGTACCGATCCGCCTGGAGCTAGGACCTCGCGACCTGGCCTCTAACCAATGCACTCTATCTCTGAGAACCGGTGGTAAGACTGAGGTACCCATCGAAGGGATTTCCTCTTCAATCAGCCAATGTCTGGAGACTGTATCCGAAGAGCTCAGAAACCGTTCTCACGCACAGGCATCTGAGCTTATCCGTACATTTCCCGGTGTTACCCAGTCAACAGTCGGATGGCAATTAGATGGGCCACTGGAAGACGACATCATCTACGAATTGGCGTTTGATGGCAATGACGCGGACGCCGAAGTCCTAGAGAAGCTTACCGGCCTGACTTTGCTCGGTGACTGTGTCCCTCCTTATACCGAATCGATTCCCTGTGCAGTAACTGGAAAACCCACGACACGCAGACAGCATCTGGCACGAATGTACTGATTACTGCTTCTTGCTGAACAACCCAAATAGAGTCAGTATCCCAAATAGCATTAGCAGCGCACCATCAAGCAAGTCACCGCTACCAGATGCGGCCCAAGAATCAATAGATTCGTAATTCGATGCCTCGTTCCAGAGCAATCTGGTATTGTCCTCGCACAGTGATGGCACTGGTGATATGGTAGCAAGACTGGAGGCTGAGGAGGAGTTACCTACACATCCATTAGAAGAAGTATCGTCAGATATCTTCACACCTTCTTCATGTAATGAAGTAATGTAGCACCAAGGGGGTGTTGTGACCGCACGATGTTCAGTATGAGCCATAGAGCTTTGTTGCATATTGGTTGTCCAATTGAAATAACCCCCATCAACCAATTCACTAGACCCATTTTGTGAAATAGACCACTGGATGCTGTAGTTGGCAGAAAGATTGAGATTAGTGACTGTCCATGTGATATACAACGAACCATTCTGTTCATTCGCTGTTACAGTGAAACCCAATGGGTCAGGCTCAAGGTCGTCTACGCAGAGATCGAAATATTGGCCGATGCCGATTGATACATTCATACCAACCAATGACACTCCTATGAGTCCTACTAGGAATGCTAGTTTTCTCCGTCGCGGAACCTGGGGCCCTCTGTCAGTACCCTCGACACTATCATCAATTTCAGGGAGTTCTATATCCATATCAATGCCATTCTGAGATAACTGGGGGACGTTCTCAGCAGGACGTTCGGGAGTGGAAACGCCCATCTCTTCGAGTGCTTCGCGACCATAGATGCGTTCTGCGAGTGCATAGAGCTCATCATCACCCTCTAATTCAGTCGGATCCATGCTGCCATCAAGGAGGCCCTTGACCCGTTCTGAATCACTCATTGTCGTGACCTCGGGTTCAATCGTTCATGAATCAAACGCTACCCTGTCACAAAAATACCCGTTATTTGCGTCTTATCGCTGCGTGGGCGGCATTTTGGATATCCTTGGAGGACAATCCCATAATGGACATCAAATCAGCCGGGGTGCCGCTTTCTCCAAATCGATCATTTACCCCTACCATCTCTATAGGCACCGAGAATCCAGCAGATAGGTGCTCGGCAACTGCCCCCCCGAGTCCACCAATGATTGAGTGATCCTCTACAGTGACGATACATCCACATTCAGATGCGAAGCGTTCTACCAAATCACCGTCTAATGGTTTCAATGTGTGCATATCGACAACAGCAGCGGAAATTCCGTCACCAATCAAACCATCAGCGGCGGCAAGGCTCTCAGAGACCATTACACCGCAGGCCAATATGCATACATCCTCGCCTTCTCTGATTATGCTTCCTTTCCCTATCGACAGGTTTGCTACGGATGACTCATCGTATATCCTCGGGGTTTTATTACGAGCTGTGCGCATGTACGAAGGCCCGGAATGGTCAAGCAATTGGACAGTTAATTCCTCAGCAGAAAGGTCGTCACAAGGATGTAAGACAGTCATTCCAGGAATAGTACGATAAATCGCTAGATCCTCTATTGACTGAGCACTGCTACCATCGGTTCCCGTGTGTATCCCTCCATGGCTTCCGCATATGTGAACAGTCAACTCAGCTCTGGCAATCCCGTTTCTGATTTGTTCAAAAGCACGCTCTGTGAAAATTGCAAATGTGCTGGCAAAAGGTATCTTGCCAGATGAAGCCATCCCTGCAGCCACCAGCATCATGTTTTGCTCAGCTATACCTAAAGAAATAGCCCGATCGGGATTCTGGGTGCGGAAGTGACATGACTTGGTGGATTTACCGAGATCCGCCTCAAGCACTACCACACGAGAATCTCCGGCCAGCCTCAGCAGCCCCTCTCCGTATCCATCTCTTGATGCACCACCGACAGAAGGAGCGGTCATCTCAGTTCCTCCATAGCAATCACAAATTCATCATCCGTTGGCGCCTTGCCATGGAAAGAGGGGTTATTCTCCATGAATGATACGCCCTTCCCCTTCACTGTGTGCGCAACAATAGCACAGGGTCCGTCATCAATTCCAGCAGCCCATTCCAAAGCATCTACAATTTCGGGCATCGAATGACCATCTATCTCTCTAACTGACCAGCCAAACGAGAGGAGTTTTGCTGCGATATCTCCGACCTCCATTTGGACCTCTAGGAAATCATCGTTCTGGATGCGATTTCGATCTATCATAACCTTGAGATTTCCAACGGAATGGTAATTGGCGGCCATTGCAGCCTCCCACACCTGTCCTTCTTGCATCTCTCCATCACCAAGCATGACCCAAATCTCACGTACGCTACCGTCCATTCGCGCTGCTAATGCGCAGCCCAGGCCGAAAGACAGACCCATTCCCAGGCTCCCTGCAGAGAAGTCAACACCATCGGTCCACTTCATGTCAATATGTCC
>JAKUUO010000012.1:0-7204 GCA_022448665.1 Candidatus Thalassarchaeum betae
CTGATGGTGTAGTGGCCTATCATGCAGCCCTGTCGAGGCTGCGACCCGGGTTCAAATCCCGGTCGGGGCGCCACTCATTCCTTCCTATTATTC
This sequence comes from Candidatus Thalassarchaeum betae, assembly GCA_022448665.1. Taxonomy (GTDB): domain Archaea; phylum Thermoplasmatota; class Poseidoniia; order Poseidoniales; family Thalassarchaeaceae; genus Thalassarchaeum. Next base: position 94 of record JAKUUO010000012.1, read on the forward strand.
GGTTGGTGCATGTAGCAGTACTCAGAACTTCGATAGGTCACCCTTCGGCTATTCCGTGGAGGGTATTCCCGAGGGCCATACCATCACTCCGGCTGCTCTTCCCACCAGTTCGATTCCGTCTCTGGCTCCGGTTCTGGATCTGTGGGGGTTGCGTCCTGGTGCTTCCAGCAATAGTCGGTGGACCTGAAAGTCAAGACGCGGCAGCCGTCGAGCGCGCAACTCCGGGCCCGCCTTCCACGTCGTTCTTCTGGACTGCTCAACTTGATTTTAGATTGGTTTTGGGCATTCACTGCCCCGCCTAACGCTGCTCCTCCTGCAAACAAATCAGCCATGCAGCAAAGAAGTTCCAGAAACTGAAATGGCATGGGAGTTCATCGAAGGACGTCCGATAAGTCTGCCTATGGCACTAGGGGGCTATCCATGCCTCGAAGGAGCAAAGGCGCAGGGTGCTGTTGTAATCGCGCTTGATTCGCAAAGCGGGCTCGGGCGTGCCCTCCAGCCGGGCGGGGAGAGCGGAGCGGATGGCGGCGTTGGCGGCGTCGATCTCGGATTCCGCAACCACCAGCCTGCCCCTGACCAAGGAGGGGGAGGACCTGTCGAGCAACGGAACGAGCAGAGGAAGGAGCTCGAGGGTCCGATGGGGGAGGTTGACCAGGACGAGGTCCCATTCACCTGCGATGGCTGCGTCTCCGGCTAGATCGATGGCATCAGCAACGCCCACCAGCCTGTCCTCATGGATGCGTGTGAGGGGGGATGGTTCACTCGGGTAGTCCCTGCGGTCCCAGCGACGCAGGTTGTCGAGCAGCATCTCCACGGCGTCCGGGTTGAGATCGGCAGCCAGGACATCCCCGACCAAACCGGGCTCACTCAGCAGAGCCGCGAGGGCCGGGCCGACCCCGCAGAAGGAGTCGCAGACCCGAATCGGTCTGCCTAGCAGGGAGCGCAGCTCCTTGGCGAGAGCCAGAGTCTCTAGCCTCTCGGATTGGAGCTTTGTGGAGAAGTAGGCCCTGCTCGGGTCGCAGAGTATGCTCTTTCCGGACTCCATGACGTGCACTCTGGTGTCGCTGAGTTCCGTCGGGATGTCATGGAGGAGGATCTCCTCTCCTCTCCTAGCACCGATTGGGGATAGTTCGCGGATCCTGAACTCACCTACGACACCGTCATCAGACAGCACCAGCCTGATGTGAGGATGTGCCTGGAGTTTTGCCTGCGCGATCTCAGAAACGTACCCGGCAACCTCGTCGTCTATTCTGACAATCATCATGTCTCCGAAGAATTCGTGGGACGAGGGCCATGCTTCCCTGTGCATCTCGACCGCTTCCTCTCCGATCAACGCAGAGAGGTGGGCCCACCAGTCGCTGTTGTCTCTCTCGTTGGGTTTGCCCTCGTGGCTGATGACATCGAACTTCGCAAGGGGTTCCAGCATTTCGAGCGGCGCCCGGGGGTCTAGCGGAATCAGCCTAGCAGTCCCGTCTTCGGAGGCGAACACCCTCATCCCCTCGGCCAGCCATCCCTGACTGCGAATATGGTCGAGGGCGCCCTCGACCTGGCGATTGGGGACTGACAGGTGGCGCATCACGTTCATGACGGGCAGCGGGGCAGCCCGCTTCACCATGACGGACGATGGACTCGCCCCCGGCCTCTGGCTGATTGGCATCGGGCCTGGAGACCTCGACCACATGACCGAACGCGCCCGCGGTGTGGCTAGAGGCTGCTCCAAAAGGTATCTCGAGGGTTACACCGCGGTTCTGCCTCCAAAAGAAGAGGGGCGCCTCGAATCTGTAGTGGGACCTTGGGAGAAACTCATGCGAGATGAGGTCGAAGGAGCTGAGGAGCTGCTAGCATCTGCCCGTGGAGAGTCTGTTGCGCTGCTTGTGGTCGGCGACCCTATGCAAGCCACTACACACATCGATCTGGAAGACAGGTGTGTCGAGCAAGGCATCGGTTTTCATGTGATTCCCGGTTTGTCTGCGACTGCTCTTGCGGTCTCTCTGTCTGGCATGCAGTCGTATCGCTTCGGCAGGCAGGTCACACTGCCCTTCGCCACCAGCGACTACCTGCCGACATCCCCTCTCAAGATGCTGTGCAACAACTTCGAGAATGGCCTGCACTCACTCGTCCTCTTGGATCTCGACCCCACAGGGATGGGGCTCGAGCAACCCCGCCCCATGAGCCCAGCCGAAGCGGTTGGGCTGCTGGAGAAGATGGCGGAAAGGCTAGTGGACGAGGAAGACGGACGACGCGGCCGTCTAGAGCTCCCTGTAAAGCAGTGGAACGGAATTCTCCTCAGCGACCTTGGTACAGAAGAGGAACGCGTGTTGTCCGGGCATCTAGGCGACTTGTCCGGGCAGAAAGGAGGGATGGTCCACGCGTTCATTCTCCCGGCTGAGTTCAGCGGGATGGAGAAAGATGCCTTCGAGCGGCGCAGAACCACCTGAGAAAGGTGCGACGCACTCAAAGATGGGGCATGGTTCGCGTGTGTGAGGGATACCATGGCGAAACCACCTGCAGAAGTCAGTTTCCCAGGTGACAAGAGTCGTCGCAAGAAGATACGGATGCGCGGGATAAAGCAGGCTTCCAAGGAGATTCAGCAGCGATTGGCGGGGAATCTCGAGGGGCTCCTAGACGATCCTGAGGTGTTCATGCCTGAAATCAGAGGGGAGTTAGATCGTTCGCTCTTCTCGAAAGACAAGATGGTTAAGACTCTGAAAGAGCTCACTACTGTGGCTTCCAAGTGCAACGATCCTCGTTGGCTGCGCAAGCGCATGGCGAAAAGAAGCGGTGACCCTGTCTGTAACGCACTGGCAGGCAGCCTACTGGCCGCTTCAGAAGAGGAACACACCACCGTAGCGGTGTTCAAGAATCCACTCTACGGCGTAGCCAGTTACATTCGCAGAGGCAACGGAAAGCAGAGTCACTTGGCAGGGATCCAGAACTACACACACCCCAAAATGCGTCTTTTGGTATGGGACGACCACGCCAAATCGGGTCAGTGGTTCTTCTCATGGGACGGTGGTTTCGTCTTCACCGGCTCCGAGCCGAATCCGCCGGACGAGTGGGTTGACTGGAGCTTGGACAATGCATCCATAGATCTCTCTGGTGATGATGTCCGATGGAGCAGTGGGCTCGAGGAGGCTACTGTCGGCGACGGGATGCTGACCGAGGCCGGGTGGCTGCGTCTGGAATTTCTCAATGGAACCGTGGTCGGCCTTTCGCAGGCCGCTTTGGCAAAGAGTGAGCAGCAGTTCGCCCAGAGTGTAGCGATGGGGATGATGCCGCCACGCCTGAGCGATGTGGCGAAAGCAGAGTGGATGTGGAGGCCTGGGGGGTGGCCAGAGGAACGCGATCTTCCCCTGGAGAGTGAGGAGAATCTCAGCGAGGTCATCTCTGCTTGGATGCGGATGTCCTTCGACGACGCTGCTTTGGTACGTGCTTGCAGAAGCAGTATACTGAACTCGATAGGGGATGGTTACGTCGTCGGCACGCACTGGTTCGCAGAAGAAGCGCGTGATGGCTTCCTGGAGCATATGGTCGGGAACTCAGAAGAAAAGGGGGCGGTGGCTTGTGTGTTGGATTCCTTGAACACGGGAATCCACGTCAGGACTGATGGCCTAGTGTTGGAGTTGGAGGAGGATGTGGTGCGCCTCGAGGATTCGTCCTGTCATCACAACCTAGTCGCATTGTGGCCGGACCACGGACTGACTGTCTTGGATGAGATGTACGGAATCTCGGGTGAGGAAGCGGAGTCGATCCACACCAAGCAACAACAGCGGAAGCAGGGCTTCGGAGCCTTCCTGCGCGAGCTCGGTGAAAGCCTCTCTACAGCCAAGCGTCTGGAGAGACTACCATGGGACAGCGAGGCTTTGCCGACTCCTCTCAACTTCGCTGATGAGATGGTCCGACATGCCGTCGAGAACGGCGTTGCCGCGACTGTTTCCAAGGCTCGCAAGGGCAAGGGCCTCGAGATGGCGATGGGGTGGGCTTGGCTCAATGTCCATGAGAGGACTGAGTCGGACGCCTGGCGATTCGATGAAGCCAGTCGAGACAAGGGCGGCGACTGGGTACCGGCTCTGAGAGCACTATGGGACGCTGCTGAAGACCTGCTTCTAAAGGACAATCTCGATGCGGTTCAGGACTACGAGGCTGCGATGAAGTGGCTCGCAGAGACCAGCGGCGCGGGTCCGATGCCCTGATCAGGCTCTGGACTCAAGGAATGTGTTGGCCGCAGCAAGCGCCTGATCCATGTCAGCCCACAGGTCCTCGACGTCCTCTATCCCGACGCTCATCCTAACGAACCCCGGGACTACTCCTGCCTCCCTGCGCACCTCTTCGGGCACAAACATGTGGCTGGTGTTGAACGGGCACTCGACGAGGCTCTGGGTCCCACCAAGGCTGGTGGCCTCGAATACGAGTTCGAGCGCCCTCATGTAACGCAAAGCGGCATCGTCGCCCCCCTTGACGACATAAGACAGCATCCCGGTTCCCTTCGGCATAATCCTCTGTGCCACCTCGTAGTCGACGTAACTGGGAAGAGAAGTGTGGTTGACGCTCTCGATCATAGGATGCGCCTCCAGTCTCCTCGCGAGCTCGGCGGAATTGGCTGAGTGAATGGGCATCCTAGCGTGGAGTGTACTCATCCCCCTCTCAAGCAGATAACACATATGCGGGTCTGCGGCGCCCCCCAGATGCACCTTCTTGGAGAATACCTCAGCCACTAGATCCTTGCGTCCGACAACGATACCTGCAATCAGGTCGGAGTGGCCGCCGAGGTACTTGGTGCCCGAGTGGATAACCAGATCGAAGCCCATGGAGATGGGATTGCAACCCCACGGCGTCGCGAAGGTGTTGTCCACTATTGCGATGAGGCCGTGCTTCTTGGCAATCGCAGCCATGGCCTCGAGGTCGCACACCTTGAGGACGGGGTTGGTCAGCGTCTCCACATAGAGCACCTTGGTGTTCTCCTGAATGGCTGCCTCGTAAGACGAAGGGTCCCTCATATCAGCCATCGTGACCTCGATGCCGAATCTAGGGAGGTCCTCAGTCATGAATCCGTATGTGCCGCCGTAGCAGTCGGCGCTCGCAACCATGTGGTCGTCCTTTGAGAGCAGGGTCAGTAGCGTCGTGCTGACGGCAGACATCCCGCTCGCGAAAGTCTCCCCGTCCTCCGCCCCCTCAAGGGCAGCGACCTTCTCAGACACGGCCTCGGAGTTCAGGCTGGAAAGGCGGCTGTACAGCGCGGTGTGCTGGGCCCCGTCGGCCCAGCCCTGGTAGCGCTCGTCGGTGAGTTGGTAAGTCGAGGTCAGGAAGATCGGAGTAGAGGCTGCTCCCTCGATGTTCTGTGTGCCTGACCAGATCGCTCGCGTAGCAAATCGCTTGTCGGAGTACTCGTCGCTCATGATGCTCCGAATCGTGGTTGTGTCATCAACTATACGCCGGTAATATCAGAAAAATGTCGAATAAAAACTGTAATTATGGAAAATTATCGACTAAATGACGGAATATTTTATTTTATACCGTCACTCCCGAAAATCGTGCCAACATCTGAATTGGACGTCAAAGATGCTAGAATAGTGGCGATGCTGAAGGAAGACTCGAGAGCCAGCACCCAAGCGATAGCCGATGCGTTGGGAATGCCCAGAGTCACCGTTCACGACAGGATAAGGAGGTTGCAGGAGAGGGGGGTTGTGCGGCGCTTCACTGTAGAGTTAGGGAAAGAGGAGTTAGGCTGGAGGCTGCACGCTTTCATCTTGGCAAACTGGGCAGGTGAGAGGGGGCAGACCGACAGACGAGATGTGGCTCAGGAGATCTGCAGCATGCCGTTCGTCGTGGGCTGCCACATAGTGACCGGGCAGTGGGACTTCATCATCGAAGTCCTAGCAAGGAACATGGAGGACCTCGGTGACTCGATCCTTGATGACCTATCAGCAGTTCCTGGAGTCGGACACACCCAGACTCTGGTTTCGTTCTACAGTTTCGATGGAGAGGCAAGGGCTCTGAGCTAGACCAGCCCGATGGCAGCGAGCACCGAATCCAGATCGGCATCAACCACTGTCGACTCAGCAAGCGAATTCTCGACAGCGACGCCGGGGTCTTTCAGACCGTGCCCGGTGACGGTGACCACGACAGTGCTGCCGTTTGGAATATCACCTCTGGAATGGGACTTGACAATGCCGGCTATCCCTGCTGCAGAGGCTGGCTCGACGAAAATTCCAGCCGTCCTAGCCAGCATCCTCTGCGCATCGAGAATCTCCTCATCGCTGACCATGTCTATTGCGCCTGAGGATTCGGTAGCTGCGTTGACCGCGTGCTCCCAGCTCGCTGGATTGCCGATGCGAATTGCGGTTGCCACCGTCTCGGGCCTCTCAACGGGGGCTCCGAGTACGATCGGTGCTGCTCCCTCGGCCTGCCAACCCATCATCCGGGGTAATTTGGAGCTATTGCCACCCTCACGGTACTCCTTGTAACCCATCCAGTAGGCCGTGATATTGCCGGCGTTGCCGACAGGTAGGAAATGCATGTCTGGAGCTTCGCCTAGAGCGTCACAGACTTCGAAGGAAGCCGTCTTCTGACCTTGGATACGATATGGGTTGATGCTGTTGACCACCTCGACGTCCTCCCTCTTGCCGAGTTCTCTGACGATTTCTAGAGCGTCGTCGAAATTGCCTCTAATCTCAAGGGTCTGAGCGCCGTGAATCAGTGCCTGGGCCATCTTGCCGTAGGCTATCTTTCCCTCAGGGATCAACACAAGGCATCGCATGCCGGCGCGCGCGGCGTATGCTGCTGCCGAAGCGCTGGTGTTTCCGGTGCTCGCGCACGCCACTATGCGTGCACCTCGCTCGGCCGCCTTGGAAACGGCCAGTGTCATGCCCCTGTCCTTGAACGAGGCCGTGGGATTCAATCCCTCATACTTCACGAAGAGATGGAAATCGCCGCCGAGCTTGCTGACGATTCCCGGTGCCTCAATCAAAGGAGTCCCGCCCTCATTCAGAGAGATCACTGGTGTGTCTTCAGAGACTGGCAGGAATCGGCGATAGCGGCGTATCACGCCATGCTCTCCCATGCTCCAGCCTGACGGGGTTCAGCCATGAACCTCACCCGGCTGCCCGAGTCG
>JAKUUO010000012.1:7304-41129 GCA_022448665.1 Candidatus Thalassarchaeum betae
CCCGGCCCCAGATTTGCTGTGAGGTACAGGCCACTGCCGATTCCGATTAGCAAGACACCTGCAAGCACCTGGAAGAGCGCGATTTCGAAACTATCTGGGGTAGGCAGACGGGGTACCATGACCTCGATTGCGGCGGCGATGAAGATGACGTTGAGTATGGTGCCTATTCCTGGCTTCTCCTTCAGGGGAATCCATAGAAACAGGACGGCTACGCTGACGAGGAAAGTCGCTTGGCCGACAGACCTATCGATATTCTTCGCGATTCCTTCAGCCAGAACCGTCCACGGGGTGTTGCCGATCCCGGCGGCGATTAGGATGGCGTCTCCTGTGCCGAAAATCCAGAGTCCGATAAGTAGGATGGCGAGGGTTTGCGCGCGTGGCCTCGTGGTCATGGGGTCGTCCGCGCTCCACCATGTGAGCGGGACTTCCTTCGCTGGCCTGAGGAGGGGAAGGAGGCGCATGGCCCACGATGGGGCCTCAGCCTTGAACCCAATAGGAATAACCGGATGTGCTACTAGCCTCCCACGCCGCTATCTGCGGTGTGTCGTATGGATGATCGGCGAGAATAGCCTCGATGAGCGCCTCCTTGTTCTCGGCACTGGTCTTAATCTCTAAGCGCCACTCTTCGGAGCTCTGAGTGGCCCCCTCCCAAGAGTATACGGAGGTGATTAGGTCTCTCTGAACGCAAGCGGCGAGGCCGTTTTCGACCAACGCCGCGGACCAAGCGCCGACAATCGCCTCAATCCAGTCCCCTGGAAGGGTGGTCTGGACAATCCAAATGACCTGATTCATGGCACTGCGAAGGGGTTGAGACGAATCAACTCGATGGCATAGTTTGAATGTATGAGGTCCCTGAGCCTAGGTACGGTGAGGTCATGCAGGAGTGGACTCTGCCAATCGATACGGGTGAAATCCCAGAAAGCGGCACTCACTTCGACGTAATCGTTGTCGGGGGAGGGCCGGCGGGTGCAGCGGCTGCCTCATACAACGCGTTGAACGGTTGCAAGGTCCTGCTCATCGAGAAAGAGGTCTGGCCACGAGACAAGGCATGTGGTGATGCGGTCGGCGGTAAATCGCTCTCTCACGTAGAAGAGTTGGGTGTGAAGAAGATGGTTGAGGCGACCCCTCATTTCCGTGTCGATTCAATCGTCTTCGGTAGCGCCAACGGATCTGAGGTCCGAGTCATGCTGCCGGAGGAGGCTTTCGAGAAGATGCAATCCGGCTACGCTCTGCCGAGGGTGCAATTCGACTACATGATGTTCAAGCGAGCTAATGAGTTAGTGTTGGAGGGTGGTGGCTCGGTGATTCAGGGATTCGCGGTAACAGAGGTCCTGCATGAAGGGGAAGGAGAGGAGGCGAGGGTTGTCGGGGTGACTGGAAAGTTCGGCGGGAAGCGCTCGGAGGGTCCTGATTACTCGTTCAACGCGCCTCTGACGGTCGGGGCGGCTGGCTACAACTGCCCCGTAGCCACCATGGTGAGCGAGGGGATACACGGTGAGCCTTTCATGGATAATGAGCACTTCTGCGGCGCCTACCGTGAGTATTGGGAGAACGTCGAGGGATTCTCCGGATCGAGTGGCCCGATCGAGATACACTTCATCGAAGGCGTGATTCCCGGATACTTCTGGCTCTTCCCGGTGAGCGAGGGTGTGGTCAATGTTGGGATCGGGATGGTCATAGCCGAGCAACGAAAGCAGAAGGGGATACGAAAGTCATTCAAGAAGATGCAGAAGTTCGTGACCGAGGAGCATCCCCGATTCAAGAAACGTTTCGCAAACGCCACCCTTGTTGCAGGCTCGGGGAAGGGTTCGCTGTTGCCCTTCGGTTCGCCGCGCAAGAACCCCTCCTCCTTCCAGCCGCGACGCGTTGCCATGGCCGGTGCGATGTGCATTGGTGATGCAGCGAGCCTCGTGGACCCATTCAGCGGAGAGGGGATAGGGAACGCATTGGTGAGCGCGAAGATGACGTCGAAGTTCTTCGACCGTCAGACGCACTCAGACGGCTTCCCAGAAGAGTCCGCAGTCGAGTACATGACAGAACTTTGGGGTTCCCTGGGTGGAGAATTGACCAACTCTTACAAACTGCAGAAGTTAGTCAAGAAGAAGCGTCTGATGAACTGGTTCGTCAAAAGGGCCGCCAAGAAGGAAGCGATTAGGGAGATGATGAGTGAGATGATCGCCAGCAAAGAGGAGCAAACGGTGCTCTGGAGCCCTTGGTTCCTCGTCAAAACCCTGCTCCTGCCATGAGGTGATTGGATGGCCGAACTGGATGCTTCGCTCGATGGAATCGAGGTGGTGTTCCTCGACCTCGATGGGACGCTCTACCTCGGCAACCAGCTGGTCGAAGGAGCCTTGGATTTCCTCTCAAGACTGGAGGAGTCGGGCATCCGGAGGTTCTTCCTCTCCAACAACTCGAGTCGTTCTGTCGCCCAGTACGTCGAGAAGCTACAGGGAATGGGAGTCCCAGCGACATCGGATGATGTTCTGCTCTCCACACACGACTTGCTCTCGTGGCTCAGCGTGAACGGCGTTTCGCAGACCTATCTGGTCGGGACAACCGGAATGCGGCAGATGCTTGAGGACGCGGGTGTCTCAACCGATTCTACGGATCCGCAGTACGTCGTACTGGGTTACGATACCGAGATCACCTACGAGAAGCTCAGCACGGCTTCCGTTCATCTCCACAGAGGTGTCCCGATGGTCGCAAGCCACCCGGACACGGTCTGTCCTTCACCTGATGGCGGTCTGCCAGACACGGGGGCTTACATGGAGCTCTTCGAAGCGGCCACGGGGGTCCGCCCGGAGCATGTGTGCGGAAAGCCGAACGCAGGGATGATCCTGCACAAGGTCGAGTCCCTAGAACTGCGCCCGGAGCAGTGCGCGATGATCGGTGATCGGCTCTACACGGACATGGAGATGGCAGACAGGGCCGGGGTCCACGGTGTACTGGTGCTCAGTGGGGAGGCCACAATGGAGGAACTCGAGGCTGCTCCGCAGGCCCCTTCCTTGGTGGTCGGCTCCGTTGACGAGCTGGCTCGATAGAGGGAGAAACCCTCAATCACGGCAGCCCCTGCCGAATTCGTGAGTGAAGGACTGGTCACAGTAACTGGAGCGAGTGGTTTCATCGGCAGCCACATCGTCGCCAACCTGCTAGCCCGCGGGAGGACAGTAAGAGCGACAGTGCGGGATTCCTCTGACCCAATTAGAGTCGACCATCTGAAGGCGCTTGCGATGGCCGACGGCGGGAGCCTCGAGATAGTCGAAATGGACCTGTTCGATGCGGCTTCGGTGAACGCCGCCATCGCCGGGTGCACCGATCTGATACACACCGCAGCCGCAGTGAGGATCAGTGCCAAGGACCCGCAGAGGCAGATTGTCGACCCGAGCGTGATAGGAACACAGAATGTGGTTGCGGCAATCGATGCCGCGGGAACGGTCGAGAGGTTCGTGCACACTTCGTCCACCGCCGCCATCAGACCTATGAGGTGGAGAGACGGGGAGACGCTGACCACCGAGACCTGGGCTGATGATGCTACGCTCGATGGCAACCCGTACGGACTGGCGAAGGTCGAGGGGGAGCGTGTGGTTAGGAATTGGCACGCTGCATCAGACCCGCAGACCCGTCCGCGCATGGTGACGATACATCCCAGCGTGGTGTTCGGGCCACCGATGAGCAAGATTCACCTCCGCGGTTCACTCGCTTTCGTGATGGCGCTCGTCCGACGAGAGTTCCCGGTGGTGCTACCAATGCAGGTCAACATAGTCGATGTGAGGGACGTCGCCGAGGCCCATGTCAGGGCATTGACTCAGGGTGAGGACGCCGGTCGCTATCTCACAGTTAGTGGGGACATGCAATTCAAGGACATCTCGCTCGCACTCAGGAAGGCCCACCCTGAACTCAAGACACCCACATTCACCCTACCGTACCCGGCGGCACTGGTGGTCTCAATCTTCCACAAGAGGCTGAGTCTTGCCTGGGCTCGCCAGCACCTCCGGCGGCGGTTATACTGGGATGCGACTCCGGCGGAGAGAGATCTAGGGATGACTTGGAGAGCCCCCCAAGAGGCTCTTCTGGACTCTATGCCAGTAATTCTAGAGAACGACTGGGTATAGGATTGGTTTTGAACGGGGCTACTAACCGAGTGTCGTGACCAGAGTAGCTCACCTGCTCGTGTTGCTGATGCTGAGTTCTACAATCAGCGGTTGCCTGTGGTGGGGGGAGGACGAGGTCGTCGAAGAGGAAACAGGTCCGTTCGATTTCGATCAAGAGGTGCCAATCACCACGTGGTACCACTACCCCGGGACGGTGTCGGAGCCCTGGGCTGTCGATGCCACCGATAGTGCTGCGGTGTCTGCGGCAAACATCACAGCAAACCTGAGTGGGAACAGTACCCCCTACTTCGCCAACGCGACCTACTACGGAACCGGGTTCGACACATTCGAGCCGACCATTGGAGTCACTTCTTCGGGAGCCATCTTCTTCACCAGCTGGAACGGTCTAGGTGACGGCACTCACATCATCCGCTCACGTGATCAGGGGCAGACATGGGAGGATGTCGGACCGTTCGGGACCGTGGACGAGGACTCGGGGCAGACCCCTAACTCCAACGACCCCTACATCTACGTGGACAAGTTCACTGACAGGCTGGTCAAGTTCGACATGCACGCACTCGCTGCTATGTTCGTTGAGTACTCCGACAACGACGGGGACTCATGGAGCGTCCCGTACCCCGTCGAGGGGTACTACGTGACCCAAGACCACCAGAGCATCGCCTCGATGCCTCATTCGAACGCGATTTCTGGGGAGGTCGTCTATGTCTATTGCATCAACACGGGCTCCCCCGCTGCCGGGGCCCAGTGCTCGCGCTCGCTCAACGGCGGGCTGTCGTGGGATGTGCAGAGGATCGGCTACCCGAGCAGCAGCTTCCCGCAGTGCTCCGGACTGCACGGCCATGTCGCTGGGGGAATCGACGGGGCCGTCTATCGAGGCAACCCGTCATGCGAGGGTCCGGCGGTGTACCGCTCGCTGGACGGTGGCTATTCATGGACTGAACACACAATCACGACCGAGATCGGGATGCAACAGGGCTGGCACTCTCATGAGGTCGCAACCGCCGTGGACGATGCCGGGAACCTCCATGCTACTTGGATCGGCACCGACATGATGCCATGGTACGCCAACTCAAGGGACCAAGGAGACACTTGGAGCGAGCCGATGATGGTCGCGGCCCCTGGGGTCAACGAAACCGGTTTTCCCACAGTGTTCGCCGGTGCGGAGGGGCGTGTGGTAGTAGGTTACATAGGTGAGGTTAACGATGTCGAGAGCAATGCCTCGAACAGTGGTTGGTCGGGTTACATGGCGATTATGACTGACGCCTTCGCCGAGCGTCCTCTGATTACCAGTGTGGCCGTGAACCATCCGGATGACCCCTTGGACATCACCTCAGACTGTGGTAACGTCCGCTGCGGCGGCTTCGGCGACTTCATAGACGTCGAAATCGATGATGAGGGAAGGCCTTGGATTGCTCTTTCTCACAACACAGGCGGCTTCGAGGAGGCTGTGATAGGTACCCTGACAGAGGGGCCTGCCCTGTATGGGGAGTTGGCGTACCTGCCTGTGTTACCAGTCGGGGGCAATTCAACCCTCAAGATGGGATGACAGGTCGCCGTTCATCTGATGTATGCGTGCCATGACCGCGCATCGTGCGAACCGTAGCTTGGCTTCTCGTCCTCCTGATGCTATCAGCGCCTCTAGGAGGCTGCTTCGGAGAGGAGGAAGTCGAGGAGATAAAAGAGAATGTGTTCGATCTGCTCTGTCCCGATGGGATAGCAAACAACACCTGGTACCACTACACGAACGCGACTGACGCAACGAAGGTATCCGATGTGTTCAACGGTACTTCGGTGTTGGTGGGGAACAACGCGCCTGCTTGCGCCTCCGGCACTTACTACGGCATCGGGATGACTACTTTCGAGCCCACGGTGGGAGTCACTTCAGCGGACAACCTCTACATGACCAGTTGGGGTAATGGAGACTCTGGTGCGACAGCCATAGTACGTTGCTCCGGCATGATCGGGATGGCCAATGTAAGCGATTATGTCTGCGAGGACGTCTACAGCGTCTTCCTACCCGTGGCGAACAGCAACGACCCTTACCTCTACGTCGATCCGTGGACGGATCGTGTGATGAAATTCGACATGCACGCTCTTCTCGGAATGACTGTGGAGTGGTCAGATAACGAAGGCGAGAGTTGGGTTGGCCCTTCGGTTGCGACAGGATGGTCGGTGCAGGACCATCAGACCATCGCATCCTCGCCCTATTCGGCACTCCTGCACCCCACCACCTGGGTGTTCTGCGTCAACGGCAACTACCCCTACCCGGTCTGCGCCGCCAGCAACGACGGGGGGTTGTCTTGGGGACCTGAGCTTCCGGGTGCGCCAAACGGCTGCAACAGCGGAGGGCTCACCGGGCACATGATGGGGTCGGAGAACGGCAACTTCTACCGCGGCAACAGAGGATGCAACGGGGGCGAGGGCTACTCCATCTACCGCAGCACCAACGGGGGCATCACCTGGACAGAGCACCCGCTGCCCACTGAGACGACTGGGACGGCAGAGACCTGGAACTTCGAGGAGGCGCAGGTCTACCCTGATTCCGACGATAACGTACACGCGATGTGGATGGGGTCAGACAACATGCCGTACTACTCCTACTCTACGGACGAAGCAGAGACGTGGAGCGAGCCGATGATGGTCGCCCCACCGATCGGCCTCAACGGAACTGGGTTCCCGGTGCTGACTGCAGGGGGTCCCGGTCAGGTCGCATTGGGCTATCTGGGGGACTCCGGGGGGGATACGTGGAACGGTTACCTCACGGTCATCACAGACGTGTTCAGTCCGATGCCCCTGATGACGACGGTACAGGTCAACGGATGGGGGGACCCGCTCGACACCACTGCTGATTGCGGCTTCAACCGGTGTGGCGGATTCGGGGACTTCAATGACATCGTAATCGACCAGTACGGCAGGCCCTGGTTCGGCCTCGCTCACAATGTAGGTGGGGAGATTGGTATCTTCGGGACCATGGCCGTCGGACCGTCACTGCGCGGCAACGGCACGCTGACCGAGCTACCTTCTGGAGGGCCGCAGACTCTCTGAGTTATTTGGCTCGCAGTTGGCATCAACGAAGATTACGACTAGTCAGAAGACCTCGGGGTACAAGCCATAGGCTTGGTATGCGAAACTCACCGCGAAGCCGAGCATGGCTAGCCCGCAGATGACCATCGCGAAGCGGTACTTGCGAGGAGACAGCCAGGTGCCACCACCTACGAACAGCCATGCGATCGATGCCTTCACCAGTATGATGGTGATCAGGAAGCAGATGGCGTAGAGAATCGGGGCGAGTGGTTCCTGCTCGGCTGCCGAGGCCATCAGCGGACCGCCGATGAGGAACCAGAACATGTACACATTGGGATTCAGGAGATTAGTCAGCACTCCACGCTTGAAAGACCCAGTTGCGTCGTCTTCCGTCTTCCCCGGGTCAGGTGGCTCCAGAGAGAAGCACTCCAGCCCCATTTTGGTCAGAAACAACGCCCCGAGAAGCGAGATCGAGAACAGGACGTGGGGTTGTGTGGCCATCCAACCTGCTAGGAACAGACTTGCGATTATCATCGGGCCGTCGGTGAAGATGGGGGCCGCGGCTGTCCACATGCCGGCCTTCAGTCCCTTGGAAAGGGACTCCCTAATCACCATGGTCAGAAGCGGGCCCGGCTTGATGCCTTCGATGATCCCGAGCGCGATCCCAGCCGCCGCTAGGCTGGCGATCAAATCTGTCTCCATACGCTAACGCCTCGAAACGGCTATCTTCGCTAGGAGTTTGAGTATCTCGAGATAGAGCCAGATCAGTGTGACCATCAGACCGAAGGCCGCTCTCCACTCCAGTTGTTTGGGGGCCCCTCTCTCCACTCCCTTCTCGATGAAGTCGAAGTCCGCGACCAAACAGAGTGCTCCTATCCCTACGACGAACAGGGAGAAGGCTATGCCCCATGGTCCCGTGCCGTGAATATACGGCACATGGAACCCGAAGACTGCACCTATGATAGAAATGAGGTAGATGAGCACGATGGCGACCAACGCCGAAGTGACTGCTATCTGTGTGTTGCGATCCCAAGCGATGAGTCCCGCTCTGTAGATGGCTATCATGGCACCGAGTATGAGGAAGGTCAGGAGTGCTGCTAGGATACCAATGCCTGGCAACTCCAAACCGACCTCGAAAAACCATGTAATTCCCCCTAGGGCGAGGCCTTCCAAAGCAGCGTATGTGCAAATCAACATCGGATTCAAAGAGCCAGAAAAAATCACTATCAAAGCGACGGCTAAACCGCCGAATAATCCAATTAAAATCAGGATGGAGGCCTCTGGCATTGAAAAGGCCGTCATCATGGCGGTGGTCGCGGTAATCAAGAGGAGGATACCTGTCTTCTCAGCGACTCCCTCGATGGACATCAGGTTGGATTCCTCATCCCACCAATTGGCCTCCTTGTAGGAGCTCTTGTCGAAGGTGGCGTCGGACAGCGCGGGGTTGCCTGAGCGATACATTGGTGATCCTGATGCGGTCCACCTTCTCAAGGCTTAGGCCGGCATCGGGCTCATACCTTGCCAACCAGATGCTGGCCCGTGTAGCTGTCGGGATTCTTTGCAATCTCATCGGGTGTGCCCTCGGCGACTATCAATCCGCCACACTCCCCTCCTTCCGGACCAAGATCCACGACCCAGTCAGCGCACTTGATCACATCGAGATGGTGCTCAATGACGATGACCGTGTGGCCGTTGCGCCTGAGTCGGAGCAATACCTCGATGAGTTGGTGGATATCGGCCAAAGCGAGACCTGTGGTTGGCTCATCGAGGATGTAGACGGTGTGCTTCCCCGCAGGTCGGCGGAGCTCGGTTGCGAGTTTGACGCGCTGAGCCTCTCCCCCTGAGAGTGTGGTGGCGGGCTGGCCGAGGTGGATGTAGCCCAGACCGACGTCTCTGATTGTCGAGAGGATGCGGAAAATCGAACGTTGGTTGGCGAAGAACTCGCAGGCCTCTGCCACATTCATCTCGAGGACGTCATGGATGTTCTTCCCCCGCCATTCGACCTCGAGGGTCTCGCGGGTGTATCGCTTGCCCTTGCAGACATCGCAGACCACCCAGACATCGGCGAGGAAATTCATCTCTAACTTGGTTGAACCTGCTCCCTTGCAGGCTTCGCACCTACCCCCCCTGACATTGAAGGAAAATTGCCCTGGTTGATAGCCGCGCTCCTTCGCCAGATTCGTCTTGGCGAAGAGGTCGCGTATCGGGGAGAAGGCGCCGGTGTAGGTGGCCGGGTTGGAACGAGGGGTGCGACCAATCGGAGATTGATTGATTGCGATGGTCTTGTCGATGTGCTCGAAGCCCTCTATTCTATCGTAACTCCCGGGAGTCGTGTCCGCTCCGTGCAACTCGCGCACAAGAGAAGGCGCGATGGTCGAGGACACGAGGGAGGTCTTACCAGACCCCGACACGCCGGTTACAGCCACCATGCAGCCCAGAGGGATGCGGACGTCTATGTCTTGCAGGTTGTTCTCTCGCGCGCCCCTGACAATCAGCCAGCGGTCTTCCTCGGGACTCGCCCTGTCTTCAGGCAGAGGTATGCTCTCCCTGCCTGAGAGATACGCCCCGGTAACGCTTTCTTTGCTCGTTAACAACTCGTCCAACACACCGCTAACGACAATGCGTCCACCCTCCTTGCCGGCTCCGGGTCCGAGATCGATGAGCCAGTCGGCCTGACGTAATGTGGCCTCGTCATGCTCGACCACCAGCAGGGTGTTACCGAGAGAGGTGAGTTCTCTGAGAGTTTCGAGCAGCCGGCCATTGTCCCTCGGGTGAAGGCCGATGCTCGGCTCGTCGAGGACGTACATGACCCCGGTGAGGCGGGTTCCTATCTGGGTGGCGAGGCGGATCCTCTGCGATTCACCACCCGAAAGCGTGTTGGCGCGGCGGTCGAGAGTGAGGTAGTCGAGACCGACGAGAGCAAGGAAACGGAGGCGTGACTCAATCTCCTTGATTATCTCTCTAGAGATGAAGAGCGAGCGTTCGTCGAGATGCTCGGTCTGGTTGACCGTGTCTGTGTCTGGTACGTCGCGATCCAGTTTGTCCCATGTGTCATCCAGTCCACCGAGGCGCCAGTGCTGAACAACGGCCAGCGCCTCAAGGACGCTGCAGAATGAGATATCTGGCAGTGATACGCCACCGACGGTGACCCTGCTGACTGCCTCATTGAGCTTCTGGCCGTTGCACTCCGGACAGGGTTCATCATTCATGTAGGAAGTGAGGCGGGAGCGGGTCCGATCTGAACTGGTGTCGGTGTAAGTCCTCCTCAACCGGGCGAAAACACCCTCCCATGGCCGGACCATCCTGTAAGAAGAGCCGCTCTTAGAGCGGAACTCGAAGTTGATTGAGGTGCTGCCTGTGCCGTTCAGCAGTATGTCTTGGGCGTCATCATCCAACTCCCCGAAGGGGGTGTCCGAGGGAATGCCGTAGTGATCACAGGTCTGCGTCATCTGTCTGCGATACCAGCCGGACATCATCGACCGGCGAAATGGTCTGATGCATCCTTCCTCAACCGTGGCCACACGGTCTATCACAAGATCGTGTGAGAAATTCCTCTGCACGCCCAGACCCTGGCAAGAGGGGCAGGCTCCCAGAGGATTGTTGAAAGAGAATACGCGTGGACTCATCTCTGGGAGGAAAGCGCCGTGCACCGGGCATGCGAACTCCTCTGAATAGGCTATGCTCTCGCCGTCCTCGGTCTGGAATCTCTGCTCCTCGGAATCGTCGGACTTACGTGGTTTGGGTGCTTTGAGGCTCTCTACAGCAACCGCTCCGGCCCCGAGTCGGAGGCCCGCGTCGATAGCTTCGGTCAGTCGTTGTCGGTTTGATCGGGTCAAGCGCATTCTGTCGATTCTCACATCTATGTCATGACGGAGATTCTTCTCTAGCTCCGGAGGGTTCTCGAAATTGGCATCGCGCCCATTCACTCTGCCCTCAAGATACCCCTGCTCGACCAGGGCTCGGAATAGGTCGGCGTGAGTCCCCTTCCGATTGCGCACCGCAGGGCTCCAAACGGCCACCGCATGGCCCTCGAATCGCCATAGCACATCGTCGACTATCTCCTGAACTGTTCTGCGGGCGACTTCCCTCTCACACTGAGGGCAGTGAGGGAGGCCGACCCTAGCCCAGAGGAGGCGAAGGTAATCCATGATCTCGGTGACAGTGGCTACGGTGGAGCGCGGGTTGTGGCTGCCGTGCTTCTGATCAATGCTGATGGCAGGTGAGAGTCCTTCGATGCTATCGCAGTCGGGTTTCTTCATCTGACCGAGGAACTGCCTCGCATAGGAACTCAGGCTCTCGACATAACGACGCTGTCCCTCGGCGTACAGGGTGTCGAAGGCGAGGCTTGACTTCCCCGAGCCGGACACCCCAGAGAGGACGACGAACTTGCCCCTTGGAATCTTGACGTCGATGTTCTGGAGATTGTGGGTACGGGCTCCTCGGACCTCTATCCATCCATCCTTGGCTGCGCCGTTCTTCAATCGCTTAGCCATGTCTCAACTTCCTTGTGGAAGCATGCGTGCGCGAGGATGTCCTTGAATTCATGTATTGAGGGGGGAACTATTCGCTATCGACGCAAAGACCAGTGAGGCACCACAACTAGGGGAGGAATTCTACTACGCCCATCAAAATGAGGTTTCTACCGGCACCAGAGTGCGTCGATTGTGTCGCCGGCCTCCGCGTCGGTGTCGGGCGGGAGCAAAGTCAGACCGTTGTGGGCCACCATGCTGTGGATGTTGCCGCTGCCCTGGTGGGTGTGGACAGAGGCAATCAGGCCGTCCTCGCCTGCCTCTATCTTGATTCTCCTCATGCAGAGTTTGCCGGGCGCTCCCTTCATAGGATCTGCAAGTTTTACCCTCACCTGATCAGCAAGCTTCGGGCCGAGCTCGGGGTCCGCGCCCATGCAATGCGATATCCAAGGCGCGACAAGGGCGATGAATACCACGTGGCTGCTGACTGGGTTGCCAGGCAGCCCGAAGAGAGGGACGCCGTTCCAAGTGCCGAATAGTGGTGGGCCACCGGGCCGAAGTTTGATTTTCCAGAATACTGGTTCCCCTTCTTCCTCCATCAGTCTGCGTACCAGATCCCACTGGCCCATGCTGACTCCACCGCTGGTCAATATTGCGTCACAACTCTCAGCGGCCGAATCAAGTGACTCGCGAAGACCTTCGAGATTGTCGTGGACGGAATCAAAACGGACGGCCTCTCCCCCCATTTTCTCTATCATCGAGGCGAGGCCGAAGGAGTTCGACTCGTATATCTCTCCCTCGGTAAGGCTCAGTCCGGGTTGGACTAGTTCGTCACCCGTGCTTATCACGGCAATTCTCGGGGGGGAAACGACTTCGAGTTCTCCGTGGCCCATGGTCGCGGCGAGGGATATCTCAGCAGGACCCATCTGCATGCCAGTATGCAAGGCGATGTGCCCCTCGATGAGATTCTCGCCTTTACGACGGATGAAATTGGGACGAGCCTTGCCGAGAACACGGACAGTGCCTTCCTGTTCCTCTGAATCCTCTATCATGACGATGGCATCGGCACCAAGTGGCATCGGCGCGCCCGTCATTATCCTGCACGCCTCTCCAGAAGACACGGGAGGAGGGGTTTCGCCCCCGGGTTGACTGGTGCCGACAATTCTCAGTCTGGTGTCTTTCTGAGTGCAATCCCCCACACGAACAGCCCACCCATCCATAGCGGAGTTATCGAAACGGGGGTCGTCTACCTTGGAGGCGAGATCAGTGGCTAAGACTCGTCCTGAAGCCTTGCGTAGACTCACTTTTTCAGTGCGTCTATTGAATGGATAAGCGTGAGTGAGTTGAATCCCATGCTCGAGGGTGACGCTCGTCTCCATGGCACTTGAGCAGCGGTCGAGTTGAAGTGTTCTTCCTATGTGGATAATATGTGGTTACAACAGAGTTTGGGCTCATCCTCGCTGGCCTATTCCTCGTGGCTCTGCTGTACTCGTCAGTAGGGCATGGAGGAGGATCGGGGTACCTCGCCATTCTGTCTCTGACCTCCTACGGAACGATGGAGGTGGGGTGGTTGAAGCAGTACGCGTGGTGCCTCAACCTCATCGTCGCCGGGATTGCTTTCTGGCATTACAGTAAGGCCGGGCACCATATGAGGGGGATGACCGTTCCACTCGTAGGCGCCAGTGTTCCGTTTGCATTGATTGGGGGGTACCTGAGGGTCGACGGTGCGCTATACGACACCCTGCTGTCTGTGACACTGATCTGGGCAGCGTGGAGGCTACTACTGATCAAGAGAGATTTTGTTGGTGTTGGTATTGGGCCTCCAGGCCTGCGAGAAGCTTTGCCTGTAGGGGGAGCGATTGGTCTGGCTAGTGGTCTGATCGGTGTGGGAGGGGGCATATTCCTGTCACCGGTCGTCCTGCTCAGACGCTGGGCCACACCAAAGGTGGCGGCGGCAACCGCGGCGGCATTCATCTGGCTCAACTCGGCGGCTGGTCTCGTTGGTGCAGGACTCTCTGGACAGCTCCAGATAGAGATGGAGATATTGGGGTTCTTCGGCATCGCGGTCCTTTTCGGTGGTCTCGCAGGCTCTCGCTATGGTGCGGATGTGGCCCCACAGATACTGGTGAGGAATTTATTGGTGGTGGTCCTGCTCGTAGCCGCTTCGAGACGTGTGCTGAGTGTGCTCGGTCTTTGAGGTAATCAGCCACCGATTACGTCTTCATGGCCACATTCTGAGTAGGCACAGATGACTTTGTAACGCTCGCGTTTGGGTTGGGGGATCTGCATTATCGAGCCGCACATCGAGCACTGGTGGGTGACGACCTCGGCTTCTTGAGCCTCTAGATCCTCGTACGGATCGAGGATTTGTTGAGTGACCGTCCAACCCACCTGGTCTTCATAGGACTCTTTTTCTTCCTTTATCTTGGACTGCTTGAGGCCCAATTTGATGCGGATTTTTCGGCCCCTCTTCTTTGGCTTGCCTTGTGGGGGTGCTTTCGGCTTCCCCGAAACGGGTCGCTTTCTCCTCTTCGGTCGTGACTTCTTGCCTTGGGGCGGGGGGGCCTTCTTCGGTTTAGGTGGAGGAGGTGCTTTCCTTGCCTTGGGTGGTGGGGGTGGGCCTTTCTTCCCTTTTGGAGGGGGTGGTGGAGGTGGGGGTGGTGGAGGTTTGTCCGCCATGCTAACACCCCATGCAAACACTGAGTCCCTTTGAAGAAATCGGGGGGTTGTTGGGATACTCACGCTGGGAACTCGACAAGTGCATGTACTGGGACCGGATCCAGACGCCCCCTAGCACCAAGCCCCACTAGTTCGATTACAGATAACGAACCCACGACTTCAGCACCGGCCCCTTCGCACAATTCCACACAGGCAGAGACGGTACCCCCGGTAGCCAGAAGATCGTCGATTATGACAACCCGCTGGCCTGATGATAGGGCGTCCTCATGCATCTCAAGGATGTTGGTGCCGTATTCGAGGCTGTACTCGACCTGCCTGGTCGGGGCCGGTAGTTTGCCCTGCTTGCGGACAGGGACGAAACCCACACCGATCTTAGTAGCAAAAAGAGGGCCGAAGCTGCAGCCCCGGGCCTCTGGACCGGCTACCGCGTCGGGTCGGCGATCCAGATCCTGCCTGTCCGCAGCGAAGCGTTTAGTGATGTCCGACAGGAGGCCTGGAACGCCGAGCACGGGGGTGATGTCCCGGAACATAATCCCCTCTAGGGGGAAGTTCGGCACCGTGCGAATGGCGTCTCTCAGGCTTTGGAGCAACTCGTCAGACATGCTACCCGCTTCGCCGTGGGAGGGTCCCGGGCCTTCAGGCTATGCCGTCTGGCCCGGGTTTCCCATTACGTAATTCCCATTCAGAATATCATTCCGAATATGTACTGGAACGTCGACTCGTCGCCGGGTCCCAGGTAGAACATTGCCATCAGTGCGAACAGTGTCCACATGACTGGGTTCAGCTCATCCATCTTGCCCATTCCGAGCTTGATGGCCACATAGCTGATGATACCCCAAGCAATTCCATCCGCGATGGAATATGTGAACGGCATTAGACAGATCGTTAGGAAGGCAGGTAGTGCCATTTCCTTGTCGGCCCAATTGATGTCCGCTGCTTGGCGCATCATCAGTGCGCCGATGATGACTAGAGCGCAGGCGGCCGCGAATGTCGGGACAGCCTGGAACAGGTCTGAAAAGAACAGTCCTGTGAGCATCAGAACACCCACAGTAACCGCCACGAGACCTGTTTTTCCTCCTTCCTCGACGCCAGCAGCCGACTCGATGTAGGTCGTGGTCGTGCTGGTTCCGCAGAGTGCGCCGACTATGCTTGCTGCAGCGTCGGACACGAATGCCTCGTCGGAGTTCATCAGCTCGTCGTTCTCATCGACGTAACCGGCCTGGCGACCCACAGAGTAGAGGGTTCCAGCCGTGTCGAAGATGTCGACGAACAGGAAGGTGATCATCACTAGTAGGAAGTCACCCCAGCCAGCACCGCCGGATATGTCGCCCAGCGCGCCCGTGGCTGCCATGAGGGATTCCTCAGGCAAGCCCACGAATCCGAACGCGGCTGATGGCCACTCCGCATACGCGGAACCGAAGCCGGCACCGCCAGCCATGTAATCGTTGTACGGGTCGTATGCACCGACCGCCCAACCCCAGACTGAGGCAATTCCGATACCGATGATGATTGCGCCCTTGATTCCACGGGCCATCATCACGGCTATCGCAATGAGGCAGACCATGGAGATGAGTGCGCCGTGCTCGTAGGTGAACGACTCGGTCACCCCGAGGTTCACCAGTGTGGCACCGTCATCTCGGATCCAGCCCATCTCTCGAAGACCGATGATCGCCAGGAACATGCCGATACCGGCGCCCGTGGCAATCTTCAGATCCGTCGGGATTGAGTTGATCATTATTGTTCTCCATCCACCGATTACCGGAATAGCCGGCATCGACATCAAGAGGAATAATATTCCCTCAACGAATACAGCGGCCAGGGCTACCTGCCAAGATATGCCCATGCCGAGAACCACTGCGAACGTAAAGTACGCATTCAGTCCCATTCCAGGGGCTAGTGCAAAGGGTAAGTTCGCGTAAAGCCCCATTATCGTACAGCCCACGAAGGCGGCAATTGCCGTCGCGAACAGTGCGTCATCGAAGGGGATTCCTGCAATCGAGAGCATGGCTGGGTTAACCAGAAGGATGTACGCCATCGTCAAGAATGTCGTCAAACCCGCCCTCATCTCTGCATTGACAGTAGTTCCCGCTTCTGTCACTCCAAATTGTTTGTCTAATGCTTCCATTTTTTCACCTTTATTTCCATTATACCAAGGCTCTCGCCTCTAGTGATTCGTGCATGTCCAACGGGCCTATCAATAGTTCGGGTCTGAATTGGGGTCAATCCAGATAGATGCTCTGAAGATTGGTTGGTAAGTGGACCTTGGTTTCCTTTCCAATTTCAGCGGAAAGGGCGTCTCGGCCCTCTTCGTCGGCATGGAAAATAACAACATGTCTGGGTGCGCACCCACGCGCGAAGGAAGAGAGTTCGACCTGGCCGCCGTGATTGGAGAGGGAGAATTGGTTGACTTCCAGTTCAACGGGAGTGATGTTACCGAAGATGCGGAGTTTCTTCTCATCAAGTAGTAGGCGACCGCCTGTTCCCTCTGCTTGGTACCCGGTCAGGAGGATGCCGTTAGACATGTCGTGACGAAGTCGGTTGAGATACCAAATCACCGGGCCGCCCTCGAGCATGCCGCTCGTTGTCACTATCACATCAGCGTCGAGGGCTTTCTTCCGATCGGATTTGCTTGAAACCCGTCGGCACCATCTCCATGTCTTCTGCAGTTCAGCTGGCTCGTGTATGAATTCTGGATGTTTCAACCAATCTAATGTTACCCTGGTGCCCATCCCGTCGTAGTGGACCTCTAGATTCGGTGCCTCCCTGTGTAGGATACGGAGGATGTCCTGGCCCCTTCCCGAAGCAAAGGCTGGGATCAGGGCGGTCCCCCCTCGGTTTACAATGGACTGCACTCTTCTGGCAAATCTTTCCTCTTCCTTAACTCGAGAGGGGTGGATGCGGTTCCCGTACGTACCCTCGAGAAATAGGATATCGCAGTCAACTGGAGTGGCCCCTAACACGTTCGGACTGTCCCTTGTATCCATATCCCCGCTCCACAGGACGGTCAACTCAGGGGTGATGATCTCTATCATCACCGCCCCTGGTATGTGACCGGCCCGATGAAACCGGCATTTCCATGCTCCGATCTCGAACCACTCACCCAAATCATGAGTCACCCAAGACTGCAGTGCTTCCTCCAGATCTCTCCGATCCCAAGCTAGGGGGTAGCCTTCTATGCTGGAGACTTTGTAGGTGTCTGCCCACATGATCTCAGAAACTTTTGCAGTCAAAGCGGAGCCATGAAGCGTCGTTCCTAGATGCCCTACAAGCCAAGGCGCCATGCCAATATGATCGACATGTGAATGCGTTATGATTGCATGTTCCACTTGAGGGCACTCCGCGGGGTACTTTGGCGGTCTTGATGGAGCTAATCCATAATCGATGAGCAGCCTGGTGCCCGTTCTATCCTCTAAGATACAACCCACATTGCCGACCTCATCACCCCCACCAAGGAAAAACACCCTAAGACCGGACTCTACAGGATCCTCTGGATATGGACTAGTGCGACCGGGTGTGTAGAGCACCATGGGGGGTCCCTGACGGTCATCTCTCATCAGGCAACCGGAGGAAGCCCTTCCTTTCTAGTGGAAAGACGTCTTATTCAATTGGTAACTCCAGACATTCAACTCAACTGTTATTGACTAGAGGAGTAATAATTTGATTGGCCATCGAAAATCAGCTTGAGAAACAGTCTTTCATCGAATGGTATCTTTTGATTTGACTTCGAATGGAAATTATGGGGTAGGGCACTATTTGAGTGGGTGGAAACCTGAGGAATCCATGGGGAGGGTCGCTGACCACATCTTCGTGGTGGATGAAGATCGATGTTTTGGCTGCGCGGCCTGTGTCGCACTATGCCCTGTCGATGCATTACGTTTGGAAGGAGTGATGGTCTATGTGGATGAACCAGGTTGTACACATTGCGAGCTCTGTATACCAGCCTGCCCGGTTTTTGCGTTGGATATTGTAAGGAATAGTATGGTGGTGAGTGGGTGATGCGTGTGGCGATCTTAGGTACATCTATGTCGGCGTTGGAATACGCCCACAACACTCTCGACAAAACCCCATCAGCCCGAATCACTCTGTATACAGAGGATGCTGAGGTGGGATTTCCAGAGACACCGGTCTCGGAAGAGTTGGTGTTGAGTGAGGTAATGGATTCCATCCCTAGTAATTGGTACAGCTCGATCCCAGATGGGATTGATTGGAACATCCCTTCAACGAGCGCAAGCTCCTGGCTTTCCAAAAGCATGGCGATCCGCCTTGCCTCCAGGGGAGGGCGATTCCTCCTCCGCACCATCATCCTCAACATTGACGAGGACCGCCAAGAGGTCTCATTTCGAGGCGGAGGCTCGGCTCCTTTTGGGGTGGACGAGTATGATGAGCTGCAAGATTTTCGATAAGGTCGATCCTAAGTTATGCGACTGACTTTAGGACAACTCCCTAGCAAATGGTGTGAAAGCCTTAGATGGGAAACTCAGGACGGCGGTTTGTGAGTGATATGCCTGAACAGCTCTCGGAGTATGTCTGCCGTCCTGGCACAGGGACACGCCACGCCATCCTCATCGACCCCGCAGATCAGAGCCCAGAGGTTGCCGCTAAGAGGTGCGTAGCCGCTGTGTCGGCCGGAAGTGGGATGATACTAGTCGGGGGCTCCACTGGGACGGATATGGACAACGTCCATGACACCATCGTGGCGATACGTGAGGCACTGGAACTGATCACATGGGCCTCTAGTCAGGACTCCAATCTCAATGGGAGTGAGTGGCATGTCCCAATAGTCCTGTTTCCTCAAGGAGCAGGGGCCCTTTCCCCAGCCGCAGACGGAATCACATTCATGATGCTGATGAACAGCACCTCCCCACGGTTCCTGATCGAGGAGCAGACCGAGGGCGCCCCCTTCATCAAAGAGGCCGGGATTGAGACACTGCCGATGGGTTACGTCATCTGCGCTCCGGGCGGGCGGGCCGGGCAAGTCGGTCAGGCCACCCTCATCGAAGCCGATGACGAGCAACGGGTCAAGGCCTATGCGATGGCGGCGGAGTCGTACGGGTTCCGGATGTTCTACCTCGAGGCAGGCAGCGGGGCCTCTTACCCCGTCGGGCAGAACCTGATACGCAGCGCTCGGGAGGCGTGCGACCTCACTCTGGTCGTAGGAGGAGGGATTCGTGATGGCAAGACCGCAAGACTCGCTGCAGATGCCGGCGCTGACTGGATTATAACCGGCAACTTGTCGGAGGAGTTCGACGATGCCGACGAACTGCAGCGCGTCCTCAGTCAGTTCATCAACGAGATGAATGGCGGTTAACCCTCTTCGAGCTGTGAGACGAGACGATCGAGTTGGGCCTCCATATCGAGTATGAGCATCATCTGCTCTTCCTCACTACGAAGCAGACGAACGTTCTCCTCTTGCAACTCCTTCACCCGTCCTTGACCAACACCCTCCTCAAGATCTCCTCGTCTGCGCCGCTCATTCTCTAGCAAACCCTCCATCTGGGCAATCCTCGCGTTAGCAACCCTGAGCGCCTCTTCCAATTCCGCGACCCTACCACGCAGCGACCCATCATCCCCTTGGTCAACCAATTCCATCTCGAGCGCCCGCACCCGCTGTCGGGAGAGAGCAAGATCCTCCTCGACTCGTACAAGATCATCCCAACGAGAGATGACCTCTTCAACGAGGCGTTCTGGAGGGACATCTGAGAGCCTAGCTGCCACATCAGGCGTGCCTTCCGCCTCGGCGTCCTGACCTTGAATACCTTCAGTCACATCCAATCATCAAGCATCTTCAAGCATCCACTCTTGAACCTTGAGGGCGTTGCCCCAGCCGTTGTAGCCGAATGGACCCAAATCACTTCGCGCCACACTCGTCGTGTTTATATCGAGACCGCAGGTGGCCCGCGCGATGAAGGCCTATCGCGCGAGGGGTAGTTTCTCTTATGGGAAGAATTCACAAGAATTCTCACTCGATATCGTCGCAGCTGACGAGGACGACGCCTGGCATCGAATCTACTCGAATTTCGGTAGCCGCCATGGGGTCCCCCGCCGATTCATCAAAGTAGACTCACTTGTGGAAATCGATCCTTCAGATTCCACAGCCCCGGTTGTGGTTGCCCACTTCCGAGATGACTGAGCCACCCGCGGCGTTCAAGTCTGAAACCACCACCCGCATTTCCGAGGATTAGGCATGCACAGGTTTCACCCCGCTCCGAATCTCCTACTCATAGGAGGCCCTAAGACCGGCACAACCTCATTGATGCATTGGCTCAGCATTCAGGACGACATCCATCATCCATGGCCCAACGAGAGCCACTTCTTGATGGCCGGGGCCGCGGAGTTTCCAACCTCCCCCCTTCATCCAAAAGGGACGGCCATTCTTGCCCCCCACGCGGATTTGGATGGAACCGAGGAGCACAAGTGGGTTCTCGACAAGTCCGCCTTCCACATATACTCAGAGAGGGCTCTGGAGGCTGTTCGCGACCATCTCCCCGAAGCGAGAATAATCATCACACTGCGTCACCCTATCGATCTGATGCTCAGCATGCATCAGGAGCACCGCAAACGCCTCGTCGACTACACGATTGAGCAGGACGCGATGATCGAGTTGGCGAGGGCGCAGTCCTTCGAGCCCGATGAGGACGCCCCAGAAACCTACAGCTTCCTGCGATTCCCACGTCTGAAGGAACCGACCATACGCTGGACGGAAACCCTCGGAGACCGAGTCAGGGTGATTCCCTTCTCTTCGATCAAGGACAACCCCCTGCGAACGGTCAACACCCTGCTGAACTGGCTCGAACTCCCTGAGATGCCGACCGATACGGAGCTCCCCCGGCATAACGAGAGCGGAGGGATGAATCAATCGGCCTGGGCAAGGGTGCTTCGAGAACCACCCGGCTGGCTGGCCTCGCTTGCAAAACTCCTGTTACCGACCAAGGGACTGCGCCGAGCGGTATTGGATCCGATACGCGCGCCAGGCTTCAAGCCGAAACCGTACAAGAGGCCGGCATTAAGCGAACAGACCCGGAAGGAGCTGGAGACAGCGTTCGCCGAAGAGATAGAGTTCCAAGCAAACCTATCACAGTATATCGACACCAGCCTAATCATCGACGGGCAGTAGAAGCGAGTCCCGCTATGACGCAGACGCGCAACGGTGAAAGGAGAGCCACAGGAGCGGGATTGTGATGAAGAAGCAACTCATGCGTCAGTACTGGCGAATTCAGCAGAGCCAGACACTCATCTCAATGGCCTTCTGGTGTGCCACACTGACACTCCTGATTTGGCCATATGTCAGTTGGAGGTTCGATCCCAACGCCACTATCGGGGGCATCCAGACGACCTACTGGGGCCTCTTCAGCATCAGCGCCACCGTCCTCCTCCTCGTCCTCCTCATCGGTCGGGTGTATGACGCCACCTTGGGCCTCTGGCGAGAGCACCTTACTGTGGTTCAGGAACGCAACCCGTTCACGACCTACAAACTGAACGCCCCCTTCGGAATCCTCCTCGCTCAGACAAACGCCATCCTTCGTCGCATGGATCCAGAAGATGAGGAGATTCAGAGACACTGCGACTTCATCGATCGTTGGCTGGAATGGAACTCCCGAGAGGAGATATGGGCTCGTACCATGTCTTCTTGGAAGAACATCGTAGGTGAGGAAGACCCCTTCCTGTTCCACCTCGACAGTGATTCCCACGACAAACTCTCAACGGCTGCCGATGAGTTGCAGGACTACTGAAGGGACTCGCGCCAGTGTGCGGTCGAGAAGCCCGTCAAATCCTCGAGACTCTCCAGATCGTTGCGAACTTCCTCACCGAGCATCGCATAATGCTCAGGACCAGCCTGCCTTCTGATGCTACGCGCTCGACTCAGAACCGGCATCCTGTACACATTCACCCCACGTCCCTTCAGGGCCGACACCACAGGACGTTTGATGAGATTGGGAATTAACGAGGCGGTGAACTTGAAAGCCCGTCCGAACAGAGTCAACGGCCGCCTATCCTCGGCTACGTTGGTGTTGTGCACAGCAGCTAGATCGAACTCGTGAGACGCTAGACCGAGGTGTTCTACCACCTCCGAGAGGACATTCTCGGGATCGTCCCTCATCCTCCTAGCCTCTATGAAGAGAAAAGCACCACTACCAAAGTACTCCAGCCAACGCGTCATGCTGGCACCGTACAGTGTGTCCATGTGCAGGCGAGAGTCCGCCCAGGCCTCAGCGAAGTCGGACCAATCGGCCCCGTTCCGTTTGTCCTCCTCGGTATCGAGAATCATCCCCCAATGGCTCACAGTCCTGCTGACAGGCTCTCTCAAGCAGACTAGGAAGCGCGACTCCGGCCAATATTCCCCCACTCTAGAGGGCGCGATGGGACAGGCGAGCGCGTGGACGGAGCAGTCGATGCGCAGACCCCCCCCGTCGAAGCAGGAGGAATACCTCTCCCAATCAGGCCGGGAATCATCGCGACCGAAAGTCCCTTTGTGGGTGGCGATCTCGTTGGGTTCCTTCGGCTCGGAGACACATATCCCCGGGTGCTGCTCGAGAGCGCTGGCCAGCCAGGTAGTGCCTGATTTGGGCGCTCCGAGAAGAAAAGCACCCACCTTAGGGGCCGAGGCAGGCATCAGAGACACAGCCACGGCCCTACTGGCTACGATATAGGATATACGCGCCCCCGTCGGTGTGAAATAGGGAACTAGTCTCGCCACGCCCGTATCTCGTGGGGGTCAATAGGTGTCTAACAGGGTAATCTGGCTCACGGGGCTCTCTGGTGCCGGAAAGACGACCATAGCCATGGCAGCGGCAGAGCGGTATGGGTGTGAGGTTCTGGATGGAGACACCATACGGGACTTCTTCTCTAACCACGACTTCAGCCACGAGGGGCGAAAGCGCCACCTCCTAGGTATAGCCCGCATGGCCAAGATGATCTCCAAGCACACCCATGTGGTTTGCTCGTTCATCACCCCCTACGAGGATGTCCGCGAGGAGATACTAGGGATTCTCCCCGACAACGCCGTCATGGTCCACATCTCGACCTCCCTCAAGCTTTGTGAGGAGCGCGACGCCAAGGGCCTGTACGCCAAAGCGCGCTCAGGGCAGATTTCCAACTTCACCGGTATTTCCGACCCCTTCGATGAGCCGAAGTGCGCTCATATCTCGCTGGACTCGAGCGGTGAAGAGGGCAAGAGCGTCGACGATCTCGTAGACCAGTTGGCCCACTACTTTGAGAAGTCTAGGGCCGTTCTGCTCCCAGGTCGCTGGCAACCCCTCCACCTTGGCCACGAGTGGTTGATTCAGAGGGAACTCGACCAGGGCAAGAGAGTCGTGGTCGGCATCAGGGATACACCCGTCTCCGAGGCGGACCCCTTCTCAGGGGATATGCGCAAGCGCATGATAGAGCATCGATATGAGGGCGAGGACGTCGAAGCTTGGATAATGCCCGATATCGAGGCCATATCGTACGGCCGCAAGGTTGGCTATGACGTCCGAGAGACCGACGATATCCCTCCAGAGGTATTCGAGGTCTCTGCGACTGGCGTGCGCGGCGGCAACCGTGCCAACGTCTCTGCCAAGGTCATGGAATTCATGATTCAGGAAGGCATATGGGACGGCGAGTGAACCTGCGACGGCTTCATGGGTGTCGGGCATTTCGAACAGTCCGATGACGGTTGACAGAGATGAGCTGCAGCACATCGCACAACTCGTTGAGGCCAACCGCGAGCAGATGCAGGCTATCGAGCGGCAGATTCACCAGCTCGAAGCCATCAGAATCGAGCAGATTCAAGCCATAGAGGCTTTGTTGGCAATTCCTGAGGACGGCGTTGAAGGCGCCATGATCCCCCTCGGGTCCGGTGTCCAGATAGTCGCAGACATCGCTGCTGACGCTGGTGCAGTGATCGACATCGGCAGCCGGGTGCAGGCCGAACGCACGCGTGAAGAGGCCGCGGAGACTCTCGGTAAGCGCAGCGAAGAACTAGTCGCAATCATCGAGAGGATGAAATCTGAGTTCGATGATTTGGAGAACAGTACGGTGGCCCTTGCCCAGAAGTTCAACGAGAGCATAGAGGAGATACAGTCTGAGGCACCGGAAAATGAGGAGCCTGTTCGTAAGGCATCAGGGGGCACTGGGTCCGCTGCGCGAGGAAGGAAGCGCAAGCGCGGCACCGACCTGACTCTCGACGACTGAGGTATTGCATGGGCCTGTTCGACCGCTTCAAGAAGCGCTTCAAGAAGAGCGCCGAGGAAATCACAGTCGAGGAGGACTCCGTGGAGGCCGAGCAGGCTTTGGAAGAGAGGAGAGAGCTCATCGAGTCTCTTGAGGACTCGAAACCCACTCCCAGCCCCGCCCCTCAAATGGTTGAAACCCAGGCCGAAACAGGCGAGCAGTGGGATGATTTCGATGAAGAGCCCGCCGTAGATCCTTTCGCCAAGCCATTGGAGCGCAAGGAGCGCAAGAAGGCGAAGAGAGCTAGTTCCGTGGAGAAAGCGGCTAAGACTCCTGAGAAGAGAGAGCGAACCCCCAAAGACAGGATGGAGAGCACCACAGGGCGAAAACTGGTCGCCTCTGGCCCGGCGAAGATCGAGATCGACTTCGGTGACTCTGCTTCTCCCACTGGAGGACGGGTCATTTCAGGGAGCGAGAAACTCAACAGAATCATGGAGGAACTAGAGGAAGAGTTGCTGTCTGCCGATATGGCGCAGAGCGCCGTCGAGGAGGTTTCCAGAACTCTGAAAGCAACCCTCATTGGAAGCAGGATATCGACTCGAAAGAAGCTCGAGGTAGTCATCGAGGAAGCGCTCACAAACGCACTTCTGAGACTCTTGGAAGCCGGTTACTGGGATTTCGACAAGACCGTGCAGTCGTTCATCGACGCCGGGACCCCCGTCACGATAATGTTGGTAGGTGTGAACGGCACCGGCAAGACCACCACATGTGCCAAGATAGCCCACAGGCTCTCCCAGCAGGGCCACTCGGTGGTTCTGGCCGCCTCTGATACCTTCCGCGCGGGCGCCATCGACCAACTGGCCGCCCACGCCGAGCGCCTCGGGGTCCGCTGTATCCGCAGCCAGAGGGGCGGGGACTCCGCCGCTGTTGCCAGAGACGCCGTGGAGAGCGCCAGGGCCCGCGGCGAGGACATCGTGATCATCGACACGGCAGGCCGGATGCAGAACAAGGTCAACCTGATGGAGGAGTTGCGCAAGGTGCACAGGGTCTCAAAACCCCATCTCGTACTCTTCGTCGCAGATGCGCTGGCTGGAAACGACGCTGTCGCTCAGGCAATCGAGTTCCAGCGCATGCTCAGCTTCGACGGAGCAGCCCTATGCAAACTCGACACCGACGCCAAGGGCGGTGCTGCCTTGTCGATAGCCCACGCCACAGGCCGTCCCATAGTGCTCGCCGGCGTCGGACAAGGCTACGACGACATGATTCCATTTGATCCGGAATGGTTCGTCAACTCCATTCTTGAGTGATTGCACTACAGGCAACCGCGTCGTTCTTGAAGCGCGGCGCATACGTGCACCTGAAGATGTCGAGCGAAGAGGCACCCTTGGCCCTCGTGGTGGTCGGGAACCCCACCACAGAAGGCCGGATACGCAGCATCATGAAACACCAGGGATGGCGCACGGAGATTTGCGGCGACGGAGACAAAGCCGTCGATGAATTCGTCAGACTGCGCCCCGATATGGTAATCATGTCCTTGGATCTTCCTTCGATGGACGGACATATCGCCGCGCTTGAGATGAGAGAGACTGATTACAGTGCCAGGATCACCATCGTTACCAGCAGAACCGGCAAGGAGAAAGCCGAGGACGCCGCCTATTCCACGGGTGCTGTTGGCGTACTTGTGACTCCTTTGACACAGTCAGTTTTCGACGAACAGTGGGATTCTATGATGGGCGATATTCCAGAGGCTCCAGGCCTCTCTGACCTCGACGAGCTCTATCCGGAGGCGGAAGAATCGGAGATGCCGTTACTCCCTCCAATGCCTCCTATGATGGCGCCGGTGCCTGAGGCGGTGGAGATGCCACTCGCTCCCTTGCCTGAAGGTGAAGAAGCCGGACTCGCGGAAGAGAAGCCACCGAGGAAGAAACTCGGCTGGTTCGGCAGAATCCTGCTTCTGATCATCATAGGAACTGCCGTGGGTGGTGCATACGTAGCAATGTACGGCTTCCCGGAGGAACTGCCGTTCGAGCTCCCCTCGTTCTGATCAACGCTCCAGCAGGGCGTTCCACGAAGCCTTGGCATAAGCAGCAGCAGCAGCAGCAGGGGCCTCGGAGCCGTGGATGCCAGAGCCTACGATAATCGCATCAGCGCCGGCCTTGATGGCATCCGCGGGATGGCCGTAGCGCTGTCCCAGCGCACCTTCGGTGGCTGAGAGATTCACCCCAGGAGTCCAGATCATCTTGCTGTCTCCCACTCGCGCACGAAGGGACGCGATCTCTTCGGGCGAGCTGCCGTTGCCGATGTAGCCGAGCACATGTGGCGAGGCTGTTCCGGTTGCGATGGTCTCGGCTGTGTAATCATCGGAGAGCAGGTTCCCCCGACTCGACATCTGCGCGAGAAGGAATATGCCACCAATCCTCTCGACCTCGTCCCAGCCGGCTGCGATGCCATCGATGATGTCCGGCCCGGAGACGCGGTGAGCGGTGACGAGCTCGGCCCAAGAGCGGATGTCGTAGACACCACCCATCTGCGTCTGGGAGACTTTGCCGATATCCGCGAATTTCCGATCCTCAAAGAGCATCAAATCGTGTGACTGAGCGGCTTCGACCACTTTCTGCCAATTCTCAGGGGAGAAATCCTCCACCATATCGACATGCGTCTTGAGGGCAGCGACGTGAGCCCCGACCTGGTGTATCAGCCGGACCAGTTCATCGACTGTTCCCAAATCCGCCGCGAGGACCACCAGCGTACCCTTCTCAGCCGCCGTCTCCATGAAGCGATGAGCCAGTGGATGAGCACAACCGCGCCATCTCGCGCCCCATGCCTCTTCGACTCGCATCGAACACGCTCGCCGCCAGCCCTCTCTCAAGCCTTTCCCTCCACTCCGCTTGAATCAGGCCTGCGGCCTGCGCCGCTTTGTTCATGGACGGTCGGCAAGGGAGGATGCACGATGAGCGGTAGCCCTCCCGTTCACTTCGTCGAGGTGACGACACGAGCCCTAGAGGGCTTGCCCGACGCGCGCGGCGACAGCGTGCGCAGCATGCTTGCCGCCGACCACGGCATCGAGGTAGGCGATGTTCGGGTTTCGCTGGGATACCAGGTTCAGGCCGAGATGACGCCCGAGCAGATCGAGCGCACCGTGTATGACCTGTTCGCAGATCCGGTGATTGAGCAGGCCTCGTGCAACGGTGCGTTGTTGGGGATCACCGGGATATTCCCCTCCACTCCTGAGGCAGCCATCCAAGTCGGTTTCAAACCCGGAGTCACAGACAACGCCGGACAAGCAGGCCTAGATGGGCTGCTGACTCTGTACCCTAAACTCAGAAACGCTGCACAGGTCGCCACCTCGCGGACTTACATGTTCTGGGGTGTGCCAGAGGAAATCGAACTGTCTCAGCTGGCGAACACTCTACACAACCCGATGACCGAGCGTTGTGCGTACGCCGATGCCGATGATTGTGCAGGCGGGCGCTGGCCATCATTGCCCTTCCCCGCCCGCCCGCCAGCCGTCTTCGCAGAGCCAGCGGTAATCAACCTCGAAGTCAACGACGAGGAACTACAGGAGATCAGCCAGACCGGGCTGCTCGCGCTCAACCTCAACGAGATGCACGCGATCCAAGCGCACTACAGGAGCCCAGAGGTCAGAGCGGTCAGGGAGGAGCTGGGCCTTCCTCCCAACGCACCGACGGACGCAGAACTAGAGTGTTTGGCGCAGACCTGGTCGGAGCACTGCTCGCACAAGATTTTCGCTGCACTCATCAATCACAAGGACAACGAGACCGGGCGGACCAAGCAGATCGACTCGCTGTTCAAGACCCACATCATGAGCCCGACACTCGACATCCAGAAGGAGGTCGACTGGCTTCTCAGCGTCTTCCACGACAACTCCGGGGTCATCGCTTGGAATGACGACTGGAGCCTTTGCATGAAGGCGGAGACCCACAACTCGCCCTCCGCCCTCGACCCCTTCGGAGGAGCGATAACAGGCATCGTTGGCGTCAATCGGGATATCCTCGGGACGGGGCTCGGCGCTCGCCCCATAGCCAACACCGACGTGTTCTGCTTCGGTCCTCCGGACTACAACGGCAAGCTACCAAGGGGCCTGTTCCACCCTTCGAGGGTGTTCAGGGGCGTGCACTCGGGAGTCCGCTCTGGCGGCAACGAGTCGGGAATCCCAACAGTCAACGGAGCCATGGTCTTCGACGAGCGGTACATCGGCAAGCCGCTGGTCTACTGCGGTACTGTCGGCATCATGCCGCGCAGGCTGGCTGACGGGCGAGAGAGCCACGACAAGACCCCCGCTCCTGGTGATGTCGTCTACATGGTCGGAGGGCGCGTCGGCAGTGACGGCATTCACGGAGCGACCTTCTCGAGCATGGAGTTGACCGAGGAGAGCCCGAGCTCTGCTGTCCAGATTGGCGACCCCATCACCCAGAAGAAGATGATCGACATGATCCTCGAAGCCCGTGACGACGGGATAATTCAGATCATCACAGACAATGGCGCCGGGGGCCTGTCGAGCAGCGTCGGCGAGATGGCAGAGCTGACCAACGGCGCCGACATCGACCTCTCAGTCGTCCCTCTCAAGCAAGCGGGCCTCTCACCTTGGGAGATACTCGTTTCAGAGTCTCAGGAGCGCATGACCGTAGGTGTTAGACCAGCGGACTGCGCGGCATTCGAAGCACTTGCTGAGCTACATGAGGTCGAAGCCACAAACATCGGCGAATTCACCGATTCAGGCGCATTCGTAGTGCGTTTCGGACAGACCCCCGTCGCTCACCTGCCAATCTCGTTCCTCCACGATGGGTGCCCGCAGCTGCAACTCGAATCCGAGTGGACCCCACCCGTTCACGACACCATGGTCCCACCTCAGACTGACGCAGCCGGGATGGGCGGCGTCTTGGGCCGACTGATGGCTAGACCGAACGTCGCGAGCAAGGAGTGGTGGGTTAGGTCCTACGACCACGAGGTCATCGCCCAGTCAGTCATCAAACCGTTCTGCGGCATCAACCACGATGCCCCCGGCGACGCCGCAGTCATCGCCCCCATCCACGGGGGGACCCAAGGGACGGTGATATCGAATGGGATAGCTCCGAGGTATTCGGACATCGACACCTACTCCATGGCGGCGGCATGTGTCGACGAGGCGTTGCGCAACGCGGTGTGCGTTGGCGTTGACCTCGACATGATAGCAGGCCTCGACAACTTCTGCTGGCCCGATTCCGTCGAATCCGCCAAGACTCCTGACGGA
This sequence comes from Candidatus Thalassarchaeum betae, assembly GCA_022448665.1. GTDB lineage: Archaea > Thermoplasmatota > Poseidoniia > Poseidoniales > Thalassarchaeaceae > Thalassarchaeum. The sequence continues at coordinate 36,992 of JAKUUO010000012.1, forward strand.
CGCTACAAACTAGCGCAGTTGGTCCGTGCTAATCAGGCCATAGACGATGTATGCAGAGCCTATCGACTGCCTTGCATCAGCGGCAAGGACTCGATGAAGAACGACGTGACGATGTACGGGGAGAAGATCAGCGTCCCACCTACAATCCTGTTCAGTCTCATCGGCAACCACGCCGATGTTCGTAAGGCAGTCTCAAGCGATTTCAAGAGCGTCGGAGACCATATCTACCTCCTCGGAGAGACGCATCAGGAGCTCGGGGCGAGCGAGCTCGCGTTCTTGTTCCGTGACGAGTGTTCTGGCGGCATCGGTGGCGAGATCCCGCGCATCAATCCCGAACGCAACCTCGCGATGTACCGTGCGCTGACTTCAGCGATGTCCGAAGGTCTCGTGGTAAGCGCCCATGACTGCAGCGACGGCGGCCTCGCAGTGGCCCTGGCGGAGTGCTGCTTCGGAGCCGATTCAGGAGCGTCCGTGGACATCTCAGGACTCGAGAGCGACCGCAGCCATCTGGATGAGTGGGGTGCGCTGTTCGGAGAGAGCATGGGGCGCATCATAGTCAGCGTCTCCCCTGGTGATTCAGAGGGGTTCTCCAAAGCGATGGGGGGCAACTCATGCACTCTCATCGGCATGGTCGGAGAAGGCGACGACATCATTGTCTGCTCTGGGGAAACCGAGGTATTGAGAGCCTCCATGAGCAAACTCAGAGAGTCTTGGCAAGGCGCTCTCGGGGGTGGTGCTTGATGGTAGGTAAGCCACGGGTCGCTGTCATCTCCGGTTTCGGCATCAACTGCGAGCTGGAGACCATGGCGGTCTTCGAGATGGCAGGAGCATCGGCGGACAGGGTACATGTCAACCGGCTGGTCAGTGGTGAAGTGAGCCTCGAGGATTACCAGATCATGGCTGTCCCGGGCGGTTTCTCGTTCGGAGACCACCTCGGCAGCGGGCGCCTGATGGGCAACCGCCTCCGATTCGGGCTCCGCGAGCAGGTGCTGGAGTTCGTCAGGGCCGGCAAGCCCGTGATCGGCATCTGCAACGGCTTCCAGGTTCTCATCAAGATGGGTCTTCTCCCGGGCGACGACGAGGTCAGCCTGACCCAAACCGCCTCCCTCGCACTCAACGACAGCGGTCACTACGAGGACAGGTGGGTGACCCTCGAGTTCGATTCGAACAGCCCCTGCATCTGGACGAAGGGAATGGATCGCATCCGCGTGCCTGTCCGGCATGGGGAGGGCAAGTTCGTCACCGACGACGCCACCCTCCTTGACAAGTGGGCCGCATCGGGCCAGCTGGCCGTGAGGTACGTCGACCCCGAATCGCAGTTCCCCTCATCTTCGGACGAGATTCTGCCCTACCCGACCTCGCCCAACCAGAGCTGGCGCAACATCGCGGGGGTGTGCGACCCCTCGGGCCTCGTGTTCGGACTGATGCCGCACCCAGAGGCCAACCACTCGACCTGGCTGGGCGCCACCTGGACCAGAGAGGATGGCAAGCACGGAGAGGGGGAGGGCATGGCGATTTTCCACAACGCGGTGGAGTACGCCACTTCTAGGATGTAGGATAAGCCCCTTATCCACAACCCCACACGCATTTCCGTGTCTACCTACTCCAAGGACCCAAAACGCTCGGGTGCAACGGGTGAATACGCCAAGGTCACCAAGGAGAGCAATTTCGACAGCGGGCTATTCGGGGGCGCTGTGGCTCTAATGGTAATCGGCTTCCCGTGGGTGGCCTTCGCACTCGCTATCTGGGGGATTCCATGGATGTGGGGGGAAGCACTCTCATCTTATGCGGGGTGGGGTTGGGGAGAGCTCGCAATCCTCCTCACCGGCTTCGCCCTCTACCCTTGGTGCTACTCAACCCTACTCTTCACATGGGCTATCCGGGGCAAGCCGAACGAGGCGAGGGCGGCCGAGCAGATCGGCGGCATACACCTGACCCACGTCGGCTTCCTCCTCTTCTGGCTCTGCTTCGTGGGCTCCACCTGCTACACTTGGTGGGGTGGCATGTTCGGCATCGGGATGGAACCGGAAGGGTGGTACTGGGCCCTCTTCATCCCAGCGCTCATGCTTACCGCGATGGCCCTTCAGGGACCTTTCTGGGGCCTTTTCCTAATCTTCCACGGCACCGAGGGCGCGAGGAACCACACAACGTCCGAGGCGGTGACCCAGCCTCTGACCATGGTACAAATCAACTGCGGCGGCGGACTGTCCTCCGAGATTTGGGACAACAAGGACCTCTCTGGTGAGCCCAAGGTCTCCGGCGTCGACCCCAACATCGACATCAACTGGGGGGGCGGCGGGCCCTCTGGAGTCGGCAGCGACCAGTTCAGCATCCGTTGGACCGGCTTCCTCCTGCCGAGGGAGACCGGCTCTTACACCCTCGAGACCAGCAACGACGACGGAGTCAGGCTGTGGCTCGACGGACAGCTTCTGATTGACGAGTGGTACGATCAGGTCGGCAAGCATCAGGCAACCGCCGAGCTCGAGGCCGGAGATGTCTACGACTTCAGGATGGAGTACTACGAGAATGGCGGTCAGGCCAAGGCCAAGTTGCGCTGGACCAAGCCCGACGGAACCTACGAGATCGTTCCCTGTGCCGTGTTCTCGCCGACCAAGCCGGACACACCTTCGACAGTCGTGCTGCAGGCGGTCAAGTCAGGCGAGGTTTTCACCGACCGGCTCAACTGGTGGGACTGACCCTTCCCTCCCTTCTTGCTTCGAACCGCTGGGCATGTACCTCTTGACGAGATAGGCATTGACCAGAGCCACGATTGCGGGCGCTACAGCGGCATCCGTCATCCCCTCGACGAACGCCCACCTCGCATTCTCGATCAGCTCGAGCCCAAGCGCGTTGCCCTGAGCAAGTAACTCTCCTCCTATCCGCATGGCTGCTGGAAACGACTCGGAGACAACCCCCGAATGTTCCTCCAAACCAACGGGCACCACCAGTTTGCTCTGGTAGATCTCGTTGAGCACGCTGCCGACAATGGCGATTCCAAAAGCCCCTCCGACTTCCCTGCTCGCATCGTTCGTCGCACTGCCCACGCCGGCCTTGTCTTGTGGTATGGAATCCATCACCATGGTCGTTGACGGTGCCATCGTGAGGCCCATCCCCATCCCGGTCAGGAAGAAGATTAGACCCAGAACGAGGTAATCCGTACCTATCTCGACGGTCGTGAAGATTAGCATCGCAGTGGCGACCAGGGTGAGCCCGACAGCCACCACGTTGTTGTTCCCAAACTTCGCGCAGAGTCGGTCACTGTTCGCCGCGGCAGGCATCAGCCCCAGCGGCAGTGGTAGGAAGCGCAGGGCCGCCTCGAACGCGCTATGGCCCCGAACCAGCTGGAAGTGGAGCATCTGGGTGAACATGAAGGAGAACATCACGAAGAACGCCAGGCTGATGGCGATCAGGCCCAGAGCGAAACCCCGGTCCCGGAAGAACTCGAGGGGCAGCATCGGGTACTCCGCCCGTCTTTCCCACCGCACGAACAGAACTGCGAGGACCAAGCCCAGTGTTCCGAGGCCCACGACCTCATTACTGGTCCACCCGGCGCTTGGCCCCTCTATGATGGCGTACAGTATCGAGCCTAGCGCACCAACTGAGAGGGCGGCTCCGACAGGATCCATAGGAGTCTCCTTCTCGTCGCGTGAGTTGGGCACCAGTAGCATACCCAGAGCCATAGCTAGAGCGATAATCGGGGGATTAATCCAGAAGACCATCCTCCAGTCGAAGTTCTCCACCGCCCATCCTCCTACCAGCAGGCCGATGGGCGCACCTATTCCGGCCATGCCGACCCAGATACCGACCGCCTTACCTCTCTCCTCAGGAGGGAACACCACTACGATGATCGATAGGGTCGCCGGCATCACCAGAGCCGCTCCTAGTCCCATCAGAGCCCTAGATCCGGATACGTGTTCAGATGTAGTGGCGTACAGGGGGGGTAGTGCGGAAACCCGCCCCACCCCTGCTAGACCCATCATCAGAGCCGGCTTGCGCCCGAAACGGTCCCCGACAGCACCCATCACCAGCAGCATCCCGCCGAACACCACGACATAGGCGTCCATTATCCACTGGAGTTCTGTGTTGTCCGCCCCTAGGTCCTTCGAGAGCTCAGGCAGGGCCACGTTCACGGTGACGT
>JAKUUO010000013.1 GCA_022448665.1 Candidatus Thalassarchaeum betae
AGGAGGGATTGGGCCAGACCGCACCGTAGTGGTGCATCGTGGTGGTGGTCTCGAGGTCGTCCTCGAACACCACGTTGTCCGAGCCGTCGACGATGCGGATGGCGTAGACCGTCAGGCCCTCGAGCTCATCGGCGGGGTTGCCCCCGAACTGAGGCACATACGCATCGGAGTCGACGATGAACCGGATGTGGACGCTGTTCTGGTTCTGGAATGTGGTCGGGATGTCGAAGGAGACGGACCTGAGGCCGTTGCTGTCGTCGCCGCTCACCCCGTCATAGCCGTTGATGCCCGGGATGGCCCCGTTCCTGTCCTCGCAGTTGTTGGTGGTGCTGGAGCCGGTGGACGAGATGTCGGTCCAGGAGTTGTTGTTCAGGGAGAGCTCGACGCAGGCGTTGTCCGAATACGAGCCGGCCAAGTCCCACTCCATGTCGACCTCGATGTTGAAGGTGCTGTTGGTCCCAGACAGGTTGAGCGTCCTCTGCAGGGCCCCATACATGTTGTTGGAGTACGAGCAGCCAGCACCGGGTGTGTAACAGCCGCCGTGCCAAGCGCCGTTCTGGATCCCGTCGTTGTGGAAGTCGAAGTTGTCCAAGAACCACCCAGGCCTCTCGTTGGCTGCATCGGGGTCGGTCCAGATGTGGAGCCTGAACTGAATCTTGCTGGCGTTGCCGATATCCGGTATCGAAGACATCGAGACGTTGCTGTTGACCCAGCCGCTCTGAATAGGGGAGGCGAACACCGGGACTGCCCCGGAGGGGGCGCCCTCTGGGGACGGGGCGTCGGTCGACATGGTGCTCGGGTAGCCGCCGTCCGGAGCGATGTAGGTCCAGTTGGTCCAGCCGTTGGTGTTGATCCTGTACTCGATCCAAGCCCCGTCACCGTCGCCGGCGGCGGTGCTGTCGAGATGGTACCAGTGGTCGAAAGTCAGGTAGTAGCCGTTGATAGTCGCTTCTTCGGGGACATCGACCTGAGGCAGCAGGAAGTACCCCGAGACCCCTGCTGGCACAGGCGAGCCGGGCATAGTTCCTACGGCGACTATGCCTTCGGTGGCGGATGCAGGGACCACCCCGTGGGACATCGTCTGCTCGTCGCCGTAGATTGTCCCTCCCAGACCGGTGAAGGTGGTCGCCTGCCAGAGTTTGTACTGATGGCAGAGATATGTCTGATTGGTGACTTCGTTGGTGTCCAGCTGATTGTCGCCGTCGAGGTTCAGGCCTGCCATCAACAGATTACCGGCGTAGGTGCAGTTCGAACCGGCGGCCACCGGTAAGAAATCGAGCAGGAAGTGCACTGTAGTGCCATTCACCACCTCGTCGCAGAAGTACTCGGTCCACAGCACCTCGTCGCTGTCTAGGTTGTTGTCGAAGTCGTTGTCCCAGCCGCGCTCGAGAGTAGTGCCGTTAGTGCCGTTGCAGGCTGACAGGCCTGTGGTGTCGTAGGCCGAGCTGTAGGCATGCCTCCAGCCAGGGGTGTACTTGTAGTTGCTATGCATGGTAACGGTGATATCGCCTTCGTCGAAGGTGCTAATGTTGGATCTGGTCCCGTCGTCCAACAGTACGATTTCGTCATCCTCGGTTAGGTCGGTTCCGAAGAAGGTCCCAGACGAGAAGTCGGAGCCCTCCCATGCAATCCCATTGTCGAGGGAGGTTGCCATAGGGGAGTCGGTCACATGGAGCCATCCGTCGAGGACGGTGGCGTTTCCAGGTACCCTGAAACCCGTCAGCGTGACATCCCCTCCCTGGGGGTTGACCGAGTTCGGTCCGACCCAGTTGGCATTCGCTGCTGCGGCAATCGGTGCTAGGAGCATCAGGAGCACAAGGCCTCCCGCTAGTCTCTTACGCTCGGCTGGCATGTGTGGCACGTCACTCCCCAGTATTATGAATTAATTGGTCCTGTTCTCTGAACAGGTGGTTATGAACCAGTTTTCTTTCAGATTGTTTGTCAAACTGGGCTGGGAGGGGTTAGATGGAGCCACTGGGGGGAATTGAACCCCCGACCTTCGCCTTACCAAGGCGACGCTATACCCCTAAGCCACAGTGGCAGTGGAGGGGCCATCAGTGGGCTCGATTTAATCACTGCGGATTTAGCAGTGAAGAGAGGGTGCAGATGCAACAGGCTCAAGTCGAGGATATCGCTCGTCGGCCTGTCTGCCGAGATCGCATAGCCTGGTATTGCGCAAGACTGGAAATCTTGTGGGATTTTCCCTCGGGAGTTCAAATCTCCCTCTCGGCGCCACCACCCGCTATCCACCTGCGACGACGCTGAACGCAGCGCGTGCCTTATGCGGTGTCTCGATTTGCCACGACCGTGGAAGGAGAAGATAGTGGCTCCACCACCGGGCTCCAAGCGGGTTCAGAGCCGCTGCGACTGACCGATGTCCAACTGCCGTGGAGATTCGCTGAGCGCGACGAGAGGCTAGCCCTGCTCGACGTGTTCCTGGAGGACTTCGTATTCCATGCTGCAATGATTAGGAAGCAATGGGGAGCGGGTGAGTTCACCTGCCTCGGACTGGCTCTGGCAGGGATGGTACTAGGAGCGTGGGACCTCGGCATAGGAGAGTTGGCGGGTGGGGGCGACTACAACCGCGTAGGCCTCAGCGGCTTCAGGAACCTCTCTGACTTCTCGCTCATGCTGGCCCTTCTCTCGATAATAGCATGGGCGGGTGTGCTGGTGACCATTTGGTCGAGGTACCCGATCATGCGCGAGAATCTGGTGTACCTCGGAATCGCCATGCTGGCAGTGCAGATGGGTTCCATCAGCGCACACTCTCAATCACCGGACTTCCCGAACGGTTCCGTGGCCAGAGACTGGGCCATACTGGGAATCACCAACCTGGTGCTGTTCTTCCTGTCGATCGTGGTAGTCCACAGAGCGGTGATAGAGACCCGTGATATCCACGTCGAGGAACGTCACGCCCACCCTGATCCAAGGGTGGTCCAGAAGGCTTGGAGGGATCACAGTCTGAGGGCGTGGAGCCTCAGTCTTGGAATGTGGATGATCCTGGTGAACCTGATGGCTTGGTCGGGGGCGCACGCGATAGCCGACCGCCCTCCAATAGAGAGTTACAGCAATCTCGTGGTAGCGATGTTCGTGGTAACGGGTTTCCTCTCTGCCGGCTTCCTGATGCATATCCTCTGGTATCCGCAGTTCATGCTCGGTGGAGCGGAGGACAGGATACAGTCAGTCAGAGCCAGAGAGGTTGCCGGAGAGGTTGCCGGAGAGGCGCCAGAGGTCATCCCTAAGGCCGAGCAGGGCAAGTGCCCCATCTGCAGCAACAACACCCCTGCGATTCGTCATGCCACAGGCAGGATAGAAGTGTCGTGCACCTCCGAGTGCTCAGGGTTGGGGAAGCCCGGCACATCCTGCCCCGAGTGCGATGCCATTCTTCCTACGAGAATTGAGTGTCCCAGTTGCAGCTCGAACACAACAATAGTCAGTCACTTCAGCAGGTCAGAGGCATGGTGAACGGTGACTGACTTGGCCGCGTGTGACGAGCATTGAAGGGTCGCGCGTCTCCGAAGTGGCATGAGGATGAGGCGGATGGCGGAGCGCGGCTGGTGGCGATCCGATGACGATATCGCTGACGTGGCGGATGCATTCCAGGACGAACAAAACGAGGGAGTGCCAGTCCCGCGCTTCGACGGCACTGACGAGGAGGCTCAAAGCAGGGACGCATTGGGTGTGGTCATCGGCATTTCCGCTGGCCTCATCGTGCTGCTCAGTGTTGCTATCGTGATGCTGTGGGTATGGTCCGGAATCGAGGGCGTCAACATCGGAGGCCCTCCCTCGGCACTGTTGACCTGGGAGGAAGAGTATCGAGACCTGACGGGTTTCAACGCTGTCGGGGGTGACGGAGGCGGAGTGGTGCTGTGCATCGTGGATTCTGGCATCGATCTGGAGCATCCGGACCTCGAGCAGCTCGAGTTGGCCGGGTGGTTGGATGCCATCGACGGCATCGAGCATCCATACGACAACGAAGGACACGGCACCGCGATGGCCGGCATCGTCGTGGCTCGGGACGGGCTGCATGGCAATGCCCCCGGAGTGAGCCTGCTGGTCGCCAAGGCAATCGGCGAGGAAGGCACAGGGGACGATGAGCAGATTGCCGATGCCGTCGACTGGTGTGTCGAGCAGCAGGCCGACATCGTATCGCTGAGCCTGGGTGGCGACCAAGGGTTCGGCTCCGGCTTCTTCTCGACCGACGCGCTTGAGCAGTCTGTCGAGGACGCCATAGACGAGGGGGTGTACGTGGTTGCCGCAGCCGGTAACGACGGTGAGGACGATGATGGGGATGTGGAGTCACCCGGCTCGGTCGAGGACGTGATCTGCGTAGGCGGAATCACGAGGTACGGCAACATCTGGGTCGGTAGCTCCGAGGGAGACAACAACGGAAGAATCTGGCCAAACCCGATTCTACCGCGAGACAACCCCGACAAGAAACCGGAGTTGGTTGCGCCCGCGCACGAAGTGCCGGTTCTGATGGCGGGCGGGCTGGAAAGCGGGACTTGGTGGGGCTGGTCTAGCGGCACCTCGGCGGCCACCGCCTGGGTCTCGGGGGCTCTGGCTGTCATCCTAGAGGCTCATCCCGAGATGCAGCGCGAAGGCGCGTCCGGTGGTTCGGGGGCAGTGGCTCAGATGAAGGCCTTGGTAATGGAGAACTCACAGATGGAGGAGGGACAGAGCGAGCACGACGACCACTATGGTTACGGGCATCTCAGGGTCGATCTGCTGCTGCAGGCCCTCGGTAACTCAGGCGATGGCTCATCCGATTCCCAAACCTCTAGCGCTGATGCGAGTTACGCGCGGACTCTCGCCGATGAGCTTCAAGTGGTCCGGCGGAGCACCGCTAGAGTGCCTCCGGACAGTTCGACGAAGCCCAGCGAGTGAGACTCGCTCACCTGCTTCACGAAGCTTATCCAACTGTTGAAGGACTCGACCTTTCTCTGGGCTGGTGTAGGCTCCGAGCCGGCTTCGGCGACTCCCACATCCCCCGTTGGTACCTCGGGCTCCTGCACCAGCAGCACGCCTCCCGGAGACAGCATGTCGAATGCTGCCGAGGCAGTGGAAGGCCGCTCGGACTCTGGTACGTCGATGATCACCAGATCCAGAGACAGGGAAAGCGGGGATGAGGGGTTGGACACGGGCAGTGCAGCGGTGGCAGCCGACCACGAAGCGGCCTCAGCAGTCACCTCCTGCCATGGCTTTGCGATGATCTGTGTCCATGACTCAGCCCCGTGACGGCGTACCAGACGATCGATGATGACACCGAACTTGCCCCCAGGCTCGACTATCCTGAACGAATCCGGCCTCGGGGGCGGCTGCTCGGGCGGATTAGCAGGATCGCCGCACCATAGATCAAGTAGCCATGCGGCGAGATGCCCGATCCCGCCGCCGATCAGGAGGGCATTTCTCGCCGGGACTCTCGCTGCGATGTCCCTAATCCTAGCGCGCATCGAGCGAGGCAGGGGGCGGAGGTCCATGTGCAGCATCTGCTCGCCGATGCCGGCGGCGATCGGCGGCTCGGAGTCACCTCGCTCGGAATCATCAGAGAGTAGTCTATCGAACATCTCACGCTCCGACATCTGAGGGAGTCCTATGCCACCGCCATCAGCGTCCATGGTCGCTCCTTTGAGATGCCTCTATTCAATCATCGCATGCGTGGATGGCTTCAAGAGAGAAGTGCATTCCCGAGCGCTCGTGCAACCCGACGACCGACCCGACGTCGCTGATGTCGCGACATGTCCCAACTGCTCGGTTTCGACCGAGCACGAGGTTCTGCGCAGAACTCCCCGAGGATCGGGAGAGGACCTGCTGGCGAAGTGCATGGATTGCGGTGATGTCCACAACATCGAGTTGCGTCCACCAAAGGCAGTGAGTATCACAGCCACTCTCTCTGACGGTAGCTTGAGCACTTCTGATATCATCGAGGTCGACGAGGACGAGGTGATCTCAGTAGGTGACTTGTTCGAGCATGATGAGGCGCAGTGGGAAGTCACTCGAATCGATGGCGCGGCATCACAGCCCTTCGACAGCCTGCCCGCGGGCGATATCAGGGCCCTCTGGGCCGTGCGCAAGGACAAGGCCGTCGTACGCCTGACAATGACCGACGGGGAGGACAGTGTCGCGTCGAGCATCGAGTGCGAGCCGGACAGGGTGTTCACCTGCGGAACGATACTCGAGATCGATGGACGCAGGTGGAGAATCAGGGCCCTGCACACCGGCAAAGGCAGGACCCTCAGGGGAAGCAGGGAGGCATCGGAGCTCAGAAGGATGTACCTCCACCTTCCAAATAAGCGCAGGTACTAGGTCCCTCACCTGCGGTTGGACCAAGGCATCATCAGGGCCTTAGCCACGTGCGATGCGACCTCGGGATTCTCTCGCAGTCTGCGCATGCTGTATTCGTACCACTTAGTGCCGTAGGGCACATAGACGCGAGTCCGGTGCCCCGCGCTGGCCAGACGTCTGCGGACATCACCCCTGACGCCGAGTAGGAACTGGAACTCGTAGCCTGGACCCTTGTCAGCGGAGCGGGGGACTTCGCTCGAATGCCTCGGGTCCGCCTTCCCCGGGCCCATTCCCCGCGACTCCAAAGCGCTGAGAGAGTGTTCGATGACGGGGGTATCATGGGATGCAATGGCAGTGTATGCGCCGGAGTCGAGCATTCCATCGATGGCTTGGTTGGTGGCATCCACTATCTCCCTGTATCCAGAATACGCGATATCGCTGGGTTCGAGGTAGATTCCTTTGCAGATGCGGAAGTCGGTGGCGGCACCGGTGGCTTTGCTAATCTCGGAGATGTCGGATGATGTCCTGAACAGCCTTCCCTGAAGTACCACCCCTATGTTCGTCAGTCCCTTCTCGTGCATCGCCAGAGCCACGTCGATGGTCGCTTGGGTGACACGGTGGTCCTCCATGTCCAGACGCACGAATATGTCGTCACTGGCGGCCCTCCTCAGGAGTCGCTCGATGTTAGTGTGGGCCGCCGAATTGTCGATTAGAAGACCGAATGCCGTAGGCTTAATGGAGATATTCGCATCTAGGCCGCTTTCCACTATAGCATCGATTAGCCTGCCGTACTCGTCGATGAAGAACTGGGCCTCGTTCAATGTGGCGATCTCCTCGCCGAGGACATCCACTGTGAAGCAGGCGTTCTCGGAGCTCATCCTACTCATCAGAAGAATGGCGCTGTCAATGTCCGGGCCGGCGACGTAACGCTTGGCGACCCATCTGACGACGAAACGGGGGGTGAGCGGCATCATGGCCACAATGACTCGCCCGAACAGGCCCATCTGACAGCGGCAGGGTCAGGCAAGCCTTCACAATTGCTGATGACTAGTTCAGCTCTCGACCACGGCGTACTGGCACATTGAGTTCGCCTAGAAGCTTGAGTATCGCACTTCGTTGCCAGCCCTTGAAGGACTTCCTGTCTAGGTGTGCAAACAGATTGGCGCCGGGGAAGGCGGCTCGGGTCGCTCGGACAGAGGCCTCGAGGGAGTGGCGCCAGGCGCCCGCGGGAGTAGAGTCCCCCTCTGGCAACTCGAAAGGCAGAGCGTAGTTCGCAAGGATGTGGCCGACCCACAGTTCGGACTCGGACAGAACTGCCTTGTGACGGGGTGCGTAGTGGCCTCCCCCGAGCCCGATCATCACATCTCCTCCAGCCTGCCACTCGACTGCTTGATGACCAGATAAGCCTAGATTGTGCGAGATTACCTGAGCCCAGACGTCAGCGGCTTCCGAGTCCCCCCACTGCTCGATTGTAGAGCCTATCTCGATGTATAGTGCCGGGCTCGCGAGCAGAGGACCGTGGTGTGTGGCCTCCAGTGTGAGATCGTACTTCTCGCCAAGCCCGCGCGAGCGGGCTGTGGAGAGCATTGAGCGGAAGAGCGAGGCGAAACGGGGGGACGGGGGGACTACAGCGCCCTTGGTGCCACCCGCCTGTCCAGGCTCGCCGTGTGGAGTCTCCCCCGGCAGGCCAATCGCGTGCAGCGTCAACGCAGGTATCTCACTGGCCGAGACATGGCGTGACAGCACGAGTACCTCGTCCACTGACTTGCCGGTCTGCTCCTCGTGGATGGCATCGATTCCGTCGGCTCTGATATGCAGCTCGTCGATCAGCAGCAAATGGGCGGGTCCATCTGAGTGCATTCTGACCGTTCCATGCTCCATCTCGATCGCGTCACCCCAACTTCCGAGTCGCAGCACGGCATCATGGAGATTGACAGATGCCACATCGCACCTCGATGCTAGCAGTAAGGTGACCATGTGCATCCGAGGGGGGTTGCGCCTTAATCCTCTCAGCCACACCTTCAAGCATGAACGACGATGGGAGGGAGCATGGGCCGAGTGCACCTTGGTTTCCCGCCAATGAGAGTGGACCGAGGAGGCTCTTCCCTAGTTGTGGTAGGCACCTCAGGGGAGCTTGTCAGAGTCGCCTCCGACTGCAGTCCGATGCATCCGACTGTCAGGCCCTTCCCGGCCTCGGTCACAGGGGGTGCGATACTAGACGAGTTCTGGGTCGGCACGTGGGTCGAGCGTGAACTGCGGCAGGCTAGGATGGCTGCCCTACCCCTAGAGGGAGATTGGGAGGAAGGAGCAGGTAGGGAGCTCCTCAGGAGTTCGATTAACTCCGCGGGCGATGTAATGCCATCCTCATCGGTGTGGTCCAAGTTCCTAGATGCAGAGCCTCTCGCGCTCTCCCGAGTCGGTGACGACCTAGTCTTCGCCACTCTGGGCAGGGGTGTTTACAGGATCGGTGCCGACGCGGAGGAGTTCTGGCGAGCGCCATATCCCGAATGGCCGAGACTATCCAAGGTCGCATCCAGAGACGCCCTTGTCTCATCGAACGAGTCGAAAGAAGGAGTGGTGATGTGGTCCGAAGCCGGAGGAATGGTCATCCTCGACCACGAAGAGGGCACATCCCTGCTGAGCAGGGAGCTGGTGCTTCCAGACAGACTGAACGATGTCAGGAGCTCAGATGAAGGAGAGTGGTTGCTGATTCTGAGCGGCGGTGGAATCGCCCTGCTGGAGAGTCTGGAGTCCGAGCCGCGATTCGTTCGGACTCCCGGCCCGGTCTTGGATGCCGTACACGACGACAGCCGTTGGAGATGGACTGGATGGCGCCATGACGGGGAGCTCCTCGATGGAGCGCAGTTGCCCAGGTGCGCAGCAAGGGAGGAGGTTGGTGTCGCGCTGGTTGGCAATACGGTCCTGACCAATGACGGTGACTGGGATGACATCCGAGTCTAGTTCACTCGGATGAAGCAGAGTGGCCGCACTTGCCGCACACCTTGCGATCCTCATGGACGCCTAGGAACACTCCCGGGCCGCAGGAAGGGCAGAACTCGCCCTTCCTGACCATTTTCCCGTCCTCTACGGAGTACTTCGAGTGCTTCCCATGGGCGTTGGGGCCGTCTGCCATCACTCATCACCGCCTTCTGATTGCTCTTCTACGGGCCCCTCAGCGGCCTCCTCAACCGGTTCCTCAACCGATTCTTCAGCGGGCTCTTCGACAGCTGGCTCAACTTTGACTGGTTTAGCCTTGGGAGCCTTCTTCTCCCCGCTGTGCCTTTGCTTGACGAAATCAGGCTCGAGAGCAGCCGACTCAGCGGTTCCGTAGACTAGAGCAAGCCCTGTGGTCTGGGGCCGGCCGAAACGAGTTTTGACCTCCTTGAGGAAGACCAAGTTCTCCTTGGCTCCGGGCTCCGCCTTCGCGGCGGCCGCAACCATCTCCCTCAGAGACGGGGTCGGTGAGTTAGTGTGCTCCCACTGAAACCTAATCTCGACGCGGTCGAGCAGTGGGTTCTCCTTCCTATCGATGACTTCCATTCGAATCCTTCCTTATCGGATGTTGACCTTCAGGGCGTAGCTACCGGGCTGGGTGACGTTGAGTCTCTTGGCGACCTCTGAACGCTCGGGGTGTAGAATCACCACAAAGCCCTGCCAGTCAGTGGTTACGGGGGCACTTGGGCAATGAATGCACTGCGCGGGGTCGTTCTTTTTCTCCGGCTCGGGCAGAATCCTGTTGCACTCGCCACAGGCGAAGGGCTGCTTGACCATCTCAGTCGGCCTCCTCTAGCCAGTCGAAGGCACCGAGGCCGTCCATCTTGCAGTTGAGGCCTATCTTGGAGGAGCGGGGGTCGTTCTGGTTGATTGACTTCGAGACAATCCTCGAGCGGACAGGGGTCCCCTCCTCGAGATACTTGCCGCTCTTAGAGCCCTCAATGCGCTTGTTTTGGATACCGAGGCTGACTTGGACTGGCTCCTCAAGGATCTGCGACTTGTGGAGTAAAGCCTCGATAGGTCCAATCCTGACGAACGCACCGTACTCCGAGATCTCGGATACGGCCCCATCGACGACCTCATTGTTCTCCATAGTGAAGATGAGTGCCTTGAATCGGACATTCTGGTATATCGCGCCGTCGCCATGGATGATCCTGCCTCGATCCACGGCCTCGTGGTCGAACGTTAGCAGGGTGTAGTCCTCGTTCTCGTCAAAACGGCCCTCGAAAGCATCGTAGGCCAGCTCGTCGATATGATCCTCGAGCTTGCGTCCCGCTCGGATGTATTCGGCGGGGATTCGTATGGTATCATCTCGGGTCACCAGGCTGTACATGGGTTTCTTCCTCCGCAACGGACCCGCTCCGAGGCCGGCCGGAGGAAGGGGGGTTTCCCTCCCGTCCCTCATCGGCCATGCCTCTGGAGGAGAGGTCCGTGCGCCCGGCGACCGACCCACCCTGTATAAGCACAACGGATGCAAACGAGGTTTCGGCTACCCCATAGGGCATTCAGACCATAGGTCTGCATGAGGGTATAGGGCGAATGTTCAAGTGGATTCCGAAAGCCATCTCCTGTTCTGATGGTAGCGAGCGCTTCGCATGGGAACCCCTCGAGGTTGCGTCAAGTTACCCTCGGCGCAGCAATGATGATGCTGATGTCACTGTCTCCAGTACTCCTCCAGTTCGATAGCCCTCTCAGGATGGAGACGGACGATGGAACCGGAGATTCATGGGTCGACGGAGGTCAACCATGGCCGCAGTCGGGTAGGACTCCAGACAGGGTTGCGGATGTCCCGGCGCACAGTCCTGACGGGGGTGCTGGCAACGGCACACCGAGTGATGCGACCGAGTTGACGTCGGTCGTCGAGCCGTCAGTGAACTGGGTCTACGGCTCCTACTCGACTGGCACAGATGCTCTAGCCACCCCAATTGCAGATCTGTCCGCATCCGTTTCCAAAGACGAAGACGCCTCGGAACGCTGTGGCGGCAGTTCGCTTTACAGCATTCTTGTGCAGACTGATTCAAATTCAGATCACACCTACCTAAGAATCGTCGAGGGCGAGGATGCCGACCTCGCATGGGAGGTCGACTTGGGCTTGACAGAGTACGTGAAGGCAGCCCCGGTGGTAGTCGATATCGATGACGACGGTATGCAAGAGGTTCTCGTCGCCTACGACGCCTCCGGAACCCTCTATCTCGATGCTTGGTCCCCTAGGCTGACCTGCTCGGTCACGGGCTGGTCCCCCGGGGGACATGGGGGCGAGTTGCTGTGGTCATGGAGCGACGAGTCTCTGATGATTAGCAGCGATGTGGGGCCATACACATGGAGCGGTTTGGGCGGGCACAAACCAACAGCCCAGCCCCTTCTCGCTGACCTGGATTTGGATGGGGATGCTGAGGTCGTTATCGCGGCCATAGATGAGGTCTCCGAGAATCCCGTTGTAGTCGCACTGGGGCTGTCCAACAGCGGGGCTACCGTGTTGTGGGACGCTACCTTGGACAAGGGCAGCCACCCCTCCGACCCAGCTTTCGCTCAGACCGACGAGACTACCGGATACGTGCTCCTGACAACTACCCAACACAACAGCGGGGCGATGTGGGTGTGGAAACTGGATTCGACAAGCGGTGATTCCAGTTGGGACGGGCTTTCTCTGACCAACTCCGATGGCGACACGGACGCGCCCCACGTCAGGTTGCCTGGGCCCGTGATAGCCAACCTAGACGACGACTCCGCCCCTGAGATGGTACTCACGATACCTACGGATATCGACGGTTACAGCTCTGCCGATGGGGCGGAGTTCATCGGAATGGAAATCGGGAACGGTGATGAGTTGTGGTCATTCGAGGCTTCAAACGGTTACGCCGACGCACCTCCGGTGGTAATCGACACCGATGGCGACGGGGAGCATGACAGGGTCTGCTGGGTCACTTGGTCCCAAGAGACCACAGACAGACACGGCCATGCAGGCTGCCACGATGTAGGCGGCTCCAGTCCCGACCAAGCCTGGCAGAAGACCCTTGAGCAGAGCAGCGGCCTGCCTAACGACGAGATTGCGGTCGCCCCACCCACATGGATGGACATAGATGGCGATGGCAAGCAGGAACTGCTCGTCGCATACGGACGCTCCCTGTGGGCCTTCGACGGCGATGACGGTTCATCATCCACAGTCTGGGGTGGGGATCTTGAGCTCAACCACAGAACCTGGTCCGCCCCCGCCCTTGCCGATATCGACGGGGATGCCACTCTGGACATAGTTCTCGGAGACACCGTCGTCTCGTTGGCGATGGCCGATGTCAGGCCACTGCTTGACCAGCGGGGCATAGAGTTCAGCCCCAGCGCGCCCGACCCGGGCGAAACGGTGACCGTGACTGCATTCTTCGAGAACTCGGGGACGGCGGACACCGAAGACGAGACCAATGCGCTGCTGTATGCCAACGGTGAGGAGATAGGGAGTTATGAGACAGGGACGATGGAACCCGTCGACCCCTCTGGCTCAGGAGTCTTCGAATCGTTCAGCATTGAGTGGAGTGGGCCCTTGGGCGAGCACACTTTCGAACTGGTCCTCGACCCCTATGACAACATCACACAAACGAGGCATGACAACGACGCCCAAACAACTACGCTGTCTGTCGTAGCCGCTTACAACGCCACCTTCGGGATCTCTACTGAACCTGTGAGAATAGACCCCGGGGGCAGCGCGCTTGCAACTCCGAATGTCCGTTCGACAGGAAGGCTAGCAGGGATTTGGAGTCTTGCTGTCGACGACTCCGCTCTGCCGGGGGGCTGGACTTGGAGTGACGAGACCAGCGGAGGCCTGAGCGGTGTCGGGATAGACGCCGATGGAGTGTGGACTCCACACCTCCGCATTCACGCTCCAGCAGACGCCCTGGGCTCCGATGCCGGTCACCTCGGCCTTACTCTGACTCTCGACGACGACCCGGACAACGTCAGCGTTTCCGCTACACTGCCGATCGAGGCCAACAGGAGCCGCGGCCTCTCGCTGCGCGGTCCGGACGGGACTGCGTCGAGCACGGGATACGGGCTAATCGGCACGGACGCCCATGCATGGATGCTGCTCCATAACCTCGGCAACGCCGCAGAGAACCAGATTACTATCTCATGGGATAGCACTTCCTGGGGCTCTGACCTCAGGCTGTACGACACTAATGGCGACGAGCAACCGGCACTGGCTCTGGGTCCGAATGAGGTGATGATACTAACCGCGAGACTTGCGGTGCCGGGCGACGCGTTGCTCGGAGACTCGGTCTCCACCCCCCTCTCGATGTGCGTTGGCAACGGCGAGGAAGAGACGTGTCAGACAATATCTCTGACTTTCGAGGCCGCGGGTGTCGTTGCCGATGTGCACCAGCGGAGCGTGCCGGCGCAAGGCCTTGAATGGGCTGTCTACGCTGATATGCCCATTGGAGTGACGCAACTGACTTGGTCGCTTGCAGACGCTGGTATGACTGTTCAAGGATGGTCCTGGAGCGCGACTGGCGACTTGTCGGTCGCCGGGGACACGATCATCATGACGGAGCTGGTCGAATCTCAAGGCGTCGGGACCCTGATCCTCGACCTGCCCGATGACGCCCCTCCGGCCTTCCACTCCTTCTCCGATGCCAGCGACCAATCCTCAGACCATGTTCTGAGGCTCTCACTCGAAGTCCTGCAGATTCACAGGGCCTCACTGATGGTTACCTCTCCAACCGAACAACCCCACTTGGTGGAGGTCAGTGAGGAGGCTCTGGTTATGGTCCGCCTCGAGAATCCTGGCAACGGGGACGACACCTATCACTTGACTTACGGAATCCTCCTCGATGAGAACATTACTGAGGATCCGGGCGTGGAGGTCTCATTCTCCAATGACATGGTGTCCTTGGGCGCGGGCAGTCTGACCAACATACCTGTGACCGTTACACTACCAGACACCACCCCTGCTCGTGCCCCCGTCAGTATCGAGATACACATGACCTCGATGGGGGACCAGTCGGTAAGCGACTCGGACGTCGTGATCATCGAGGCTAGGCAGGACCACCGATGGAACATCACCGCGAGCGTCGGCGAATCCACCGCCGACGGACGCACCTTCGCCGTCGCGCCAGGGGGGGTGCTTGAAGTGAGCGTTGATGCGCAGAACGTCGGAAATCTGGACGACGACCTTGCCCTGACGGTGAGTTACGAGGTCACCTTGGCGGGCGATGACGCCTCACAGGGATGGGATTCGCAGGGAGACTCGGCGACCGAGGTCGAAGTGAATGGGACTGTACAGATGACAGTCAACGCAAACGTGCCTGCAGATGCATGGAACGGCTCTACGATGCAGGTAATCGTCACCGCCATTGCTCGGGATGAGGAGGTGGGTTCGTTCACCTTCGGCATCGAGGTGACTCATGTGCCGGCTTGGTCTGCCTCGGCTGACCAGACCTACCTCGATATACACCCCAATGGCTCAAGCATAGAATTGACTGTGATTCAACAAGGCAACTCCCCTACGATGCCATATGCTACAGTGTGGGTGAGCGGCGAGAGCGGTTGGGATGTTACCGTCCCCGACGAGCTCCCATTACTTTCCCCGGGTGAGACTGCTCCGATGATGCTCAACATCACCCCGCCCGACACAGCGCAGCACGGCAGGGCGGTGGAACTACACGTCAAACTGAGGGAGGGCGATGGCAGTGGAGAGACAGAGATTACTCTGCCTCTGCGTGTCGCCATCATCAACGACTTCAATCTGAGCGGGCAGGGTCCTTGGTTCGTCTCTGACGATGGTGGCCACCCGCTCGCGGAACTTCAGAACCTCGGTAACGCCCCCACTACCATCACCCTGCAGGTCCTGAGCCTGCCCAACGGGTGGACCGTAGCCGGGCAGACCGAAGTCGTCCTCGGGGTCGATGAGATTAGAGGCGTTCCCCTGGAGGTGATTCCGTCTGCTGACTGGGACGGCAGCGTCCGGACCATACGCATCCTCGCCGAGGACGCGGTGGGGAACCAGCGTGAGGTCGCTCTGGACACCGGGCAGTCACCGTACTCATGGGCATCCTCTCCCGTGGTAGTGGTAATGATGGGTGACCATGCCCTGCTTCAGATTCACGGCACCACCTCTGCTTCCAGTGTTGTTGATTCCGCGTCAGGACAGTTGCAATGGGACGATAGGGGCGGCTGGGCGTTGCCGGCGGTCGCCAGTGGCAATGGCTCCTTGAGCGTGGGCTCATCCAGCCTCGGCTACGTCGCCCATGTCGTCGAGCCGTCTCTCAGGTCTGCTGAGTGCAATATTCTCGGCAGCTTCGGAGAGGTGGTGGCACATTGCTCTATATTCAACGGGACGGAGGCGTTCTCATACTCGATTCTCCTCATCGACGATCAGGGGGTGATGCTGGATTCCGCGTCCGGTCAGGTCTCTGCCAACTCCCCCTATGGCCCAATCAACCTCAGCGCCGAGGGCTGGAGTCCGGAGCCGGGTAGCAGGACCCTGACGCTGAGACTGCTGGACGGGAGGGGGTTCCAGGTCGCTGTGGACGAGACGGACTTCCTAGTCAGAAGGAGTGATTGGAACATAGGCCTAGTGGAACTAGAGCCTGACGGGGAGGGTTCGAACCAGGAAATCAAGGTCCTCACTCGAAGGGCCAACCACCAACTACTGACTGATGCCGACTGCCATCTCTCGGTAGTCGCAGGAGAACATTCCTCAACCCATCAAGTGGATTGGAGCAGCACATTGGCCCCCATCTTCAGAATTGACCGTCCCGATGTCGATGATGGCGTCGAGATCGTCGTGACTATCGGATGCGAGTTCCCATGGGACCTAGATTCCGACTCGAGCGATGACGAGGCCAGACTGATTCTCTCGGGCGGCTCTGTGGGGCCCTCGGAGTACGCCGACATGGGAACTGCGGTGACTGCAGCCCTGCTGGTGATTGGCGTGTCCCTGGCTTTCGCATGGATGCTCAGGAGCCACCGGGAGGGCAAGGAGCTCATGGAGATGGCCATGGCGGCTGCAGAAGAGAGAATGGCCAAGAAGCGCATCGAACCAGAGCCTTCTGACGCCCCCTCGCCTTCGCAGGAGGCACAGGACGAAGGGGACGGCGAAGAGGAAGAGGGGCCTGAACCCGAAGTAGAGGACGAGCCTTTGGATGACTTCGAGTCCAGACTCAAGCGGCTCATGCGAGAAGACTAGTCCTCGCTAGATCGCCAGTCTCAACCTGTGCATGCCCTCATACAGTGGCATGGCCAGCTCGAGTATGGCCTCATGCTCGGGGGCCAACTCGTCAGAGCGAGGTCGGTACGGTGCGAAACCGGTCGAAGACCATACCGAGTCGTACCAGTGCTCCCCCCATATTCCGTCGCACTCCCTCGGACCTGCTTCCCATGACAGCATCCGCTCACTGAAGTCGATTCCACACTGCTCGCAGAGGAGGCGTAGCATCCCTTTGGGATTCTCCAGGATCTCCCTGGAGTCGATGATTGGGGGGGTGCTCCCCGAGCTCTTCGAAACGTCCTGCATCAGCCGCACCTGCTGAGGCAGTCCGGTGGACCACAGACTGACTTCGTCTGTTATCTTGGAAAGCGAGAGCAGGACCTCCTTCGGATTGCGTATCAGGAAGCAGTTGGACAGCGAATCGAGCCAGTCTGTGTCCATTCCCGGAAGTATATGGTGGCACATGTGCTTCTGGTACCATACCGCCGCGCCCCCGGGAATCTCACCCGTCAGGTAATCGACCACCTTGGCGGAATCGGACTCGTGGTGCTCTATCACCCCCTGTGCGTCTGGGTGCTTGATTCCGGTCTGCTTCAGATAGTGGGCGTAAAGCGGCTCGTCGGTAGCGAAGCAGTCCTGCCGGTTGTCGAACGAGTACATCATCGCGGTGGAGATGTTGCGTGGTCCCGACCACATCGCTATTCTTACGCCGTCAGCCACGGCACTCACTCCCGAGTAGTTCGGTGTAGAGGCTCTGCAGGCGCTCGCACATCGGACCCCTCTGGCCTTGACTCATCGGCTCGCCGTCGAACTCGACCACCGGGATGAGTCCTGCGAAGGTCCCGGTAACGAAGGCCTCGTCGGCCGTGCTGACTTCATTAGTGGTGAAGTCCCTCTCGTAGGCCGGAATACCATTGGCGAGGCACAGATCGAGGACTTTGCGCCGTGTGATTCCGTCGAGGCAGTGCTCACCCGTCGAAGTCCAGACCTCGCCGTCCCTGACGATGAAGAAGTGGGTGGAGTTGCATGTGGCTACGTTTCCAGCTGGATCCAGCATCAGCCCCTCTTCACCGCCCTTGGCGGCTGCGTCCACACAGGCAGCGATGCAGTTGTGCTTGGACAGACTGTTTATCCGGGGGTCCTGGACATTCTGCTCGCCCCTCCTCACATCCACGGTAACCAGTCGTATTCCCTCAACGGCCCGTTGCTCGTTCGCAATCTTGTATTCAGGCATTATCACCAAGGTCGGTGGGCTTGAAATCACCCATGGGGCCTGATACGGAGTAGGCTTGAGCCCTCTGGTGACGACCAGTCGTACATGCACTCCGTCATGCATGTCGTTGGCCTCGATAACCCTGTTTACCTCATCGAGTATCTGCTCGCGTGTCCGCCCAATATCCATGGATATCGACTCCGCCCCCCTGAACAGCCTGTCCATGTGCTCATCAGCGAAGGCGATGGTTCCGTTATGCAGCCTGAAAGACTCCCATACTCCATCACCCAACAGGAAGCCCGCGTCGAACACAGAGACCTTGGCTTCCGGGCGTGGCAGCAGCTCACCGTTGACCGAAATGAGTACGCTCTCGTTGCGAGGGTCGCCCTCAAACTCGTGAGTTCCCATCTTTCACCTCAGAACTCGATGCCCGTGAGACGTTCGAACATCGATGAGTAGAGCTCTGCGGTCTTGTCTATCATGCTCTGCGGTAATGCGGGTATGGGAGGCTCGGTGGAGCCCTCGAACCTAGCGTCGTAGAGTGCCTTGTGATGGCCGATGGCGATGTAGTGCTCACGTACGAACTCCTTCGACAGAGAGACTATCTGGCCATTTGCGTAGGTCTCATCATCCCACCAGCGGTCTTCGTCCAGAGTGCCGAACGAATCCACTAGAACGGGCTTTCTGCCCGGTCCTAGGGCGAACTCCTTCTTGCCATCGACGTGAATGAGCCCGCGCTTTCCCGCTTCGCGCTCGATTATGGCATCAATCTTGAGTACGGCTTGGAGGATGGAATCAAACTCCGCCTCGGTCAGATTGGATATCTCGAGGGCTTCTTCCCTTTCTAGGAGCCTGTCGAACGACTCGAACTTGGTCGAGACCTCAAGGTAGGGTTCTGGAAGTTTGCAGCCTTCCTCAATCTGAGTCCCGGATTCGAAGCCGAACTCCTCTACCCCGACCTCCCCTTTGGCGTAACGCTGCCAGCCCGATCCTGCTAGATGATGGCGGCAAATCACCTCGAGCGGGACGAAGACGTTCTCCATATCCCGGGGAATTCCCCCTGGCTCCTTGATGACCTCGAAGCGCTTGGCCAGACAGCGATCCGGGGCGCTCATTTCGAGCAGGTGCGTGTCGCATACGCCCTCAGCCTCAACTAAGTCGAACCAGTGGCAGGTCGTGCGGTTCAGGCTCTCTCCCTTGCGCGGGATGAGGGAAGGGATAATTTGATCGTAAACTGATATCTGATCAGTGTACCTGAATTCGAGTACTTCAGGGTCCTCGGTGCTCCATACCTGCTTGACCTTTCCCTGATAGAGCAGCTCTCCCATGCCTCCGTTAGAGGCGATTACGCCGATGAACATTCCTCAATAGAGGATTCTGAATCAGTCCCGTCTGACCAGTTGGTAGGTGATGAAAAGTGAAAGGAACGCTATTGCTATCCAGCGCCGATCGAATTCACCATCTGCATCTTCATCTTGAGGCACGAACAGTCCCTGGGCAGTATCCAGAGGGGGGGAATTGGTCGAGGCCATCAGCACGATTCCCTCTATGTGGTAGGGAGCACCCCCCCTCATACCCTTGGAAACCGCCTTTGCGTTTGTTATGGAGGCCATTACGAAGTCACATGTGTCGGCCCTCCTGAGGTCCTCTATAGCCTCGAATTCGCCACCGCTGTTCCACGGTCTGAAGGCAATCCCCTGATCCACTGAATAGTGGCTCTCCATCCGACTTACGACCATTCTGGAGATCTCTACCTCGTAGCCCTGCATCTCGGCATTCTCGTCCAGATTCGACATTGGAGAGTCCTGATCATACATACAGGCCACCATTTCCTTCTCGCCCTCGATGATACGATAGAGGGTGCCGCCCTCACTGGGGGTCGGCCAATCGCCCATTACACTGGCGAAATCGGAGCCTTTCAGTTCAGCCTCCCCGTGGAACCACGCCATGTACGCCTGCTGGCCTGTGCTAGAGGAGAATACCTCTCCGAGAGCGGCGGAGATTGCACCGAGGAGTTCGATGTTGCCCCTGTCGTCCTGAGTGTCGGCCCGTACCACTGGAACATACGATTCGGTCTCCTCGACCATCCCGATGATGAAGAGCCCTGGCATATTGGCAGTGTTAGCCGGATCAGCAGCGATAAGATGGGATGTCAGCATGAAATCGGCCTCTCCGGACATCAAGGCACGCATGGCGAACTGATGGTCCTCGTAGCCGGTTTCGATTATGTGCTCGTAAGAGTCGATGAGATGCGATACGGGTGTCTCCTCGGAAGAGGCGACGTTGTACTGCACCCCGCCTGCTGCAACGACGGGCGGCGCCGACAGAACCAATGCACTGAGGAAGAGTGCGAGCAACACGCTCCTCATGACCGCGAGGGGCCGAGGGGCCGACTTAGCATTGGCGGTCCGCCGAGACTATATCCAAAGAAGCACGTCAGGAGCCTAGGGTTCGCATTGTCCGAGGCTGTCTCAAGAAATCTCAACCCATTGGGGAAGAAGGGCAATCGTCTCATCGCAATCCTATCATTTCTGATTCTAATCACCCTGATCGCCCCTGCCCAGGCGATCGATTACGACGACGGCGCTAAGTACATCAGCGGGTGGGATGTCGGCGACAGTGGCACCGATGAGGATCTCTTCACGTCGGCCTACGATGGTGAGTCGGTCTTCGCTTTCGGTGCTGGAGGAGTGATTCTCCAGAGCGCCGACAAGGGCGCCACGTGGGTGCAACTCGAGTCACCTGCTACGTCCGACCTGCGTGCGTCTGACTCGGTCGAGGGTGCAATCGCGGTAGTCGGAGACGGCGGGGCGGCTTACCTGCGTGCTGATGGCAGCGGGACATGGCTGGACATCTCCCTGAGTCCTCCCGTCGACTTCAGAGGAATGGCGATGACCAGTGCTACCTCACTGGTAGCCGTGGGCCCTGGCGGGGCCGTCTGGCAATACTCCAGCGATACTTGGATGCAGAGGGATTCCGGAGTGTCCACAGATCTCAACGAGGTGTCCTTCCTTGATGCCACCTTGGGGATGATAGTGGGTGATGGCGGCACCATTCTTGCCACCGATGACGGAGGTGAAAGTTGGGAGTACAGAGAGGCCCCGGAAGGGTTGGATGCTGACATAGTAGCACTCGATTATTACAGTGGCATCAGAGTATATGCAATAACGGACGAGGGGCACATCGTAAAATCGGTTGGAACGACTTCTGGCACCGCGGCCGGATATGTCTGGGAACTGGTCGAGATTGAATCGGCAGGCAGAAACACCAGCCTAGGACTCGAATTGAGTTCCATCGACGTATCGTCTGTGAACAAGTTCCTCGTATCAGGCCCCTCTAGCTACGCTGCTCTGTCTCTAGACGGAGGCAATATCATCACCTCCCAGATGAATCCCCTGTCAAGCCCCAAGGACTTCAATCACGTCTTGTTTCTCAATCTGTTTGATGCTGTGATTGTAGGTGCGGATGGGGTGATACTATTTTCAGAAAATGCCGGAGAGGACGAGGCGGTTGGATTTTTCATAATCGACTACGGCGACTTCGGGCAGTTCGTCGACTACTCAAAGGAAATGCTGATTGATGGGCTACACGCGACAATCAGAATTGTTCTATTCGGCATGGTCCTCGGTTTCTTCCTCGGTGTCATGCTCTCAATGATGAAGACCGCTCCTACCACTCTGAAGAATGTTGCACAACTAGATCGATTCTCTATAATTAGAATGATTCTAATCCCATTTTGTATCATTGAGACCGCCATTCCTTTCATTCGATTATATGATAAATCGTGGTCTGCAACTAGAATTTCAGAGAGATTACGCATTCTATCCTCCACCAATACCAGGCCACTCAACACCCTAGTCCTGAGGGCATTCGGATTGGGGATTCTATACTACGGAATTATGCTGATTTCCGCTTTAGCCCCCATAGTTAGGAGTCTCAATCTAGACGGTTGGGAGTACGTCTACACGCCTATAGGACTCATATCTCCGGATGGCATCAATGGAGAACTATATTTCGGGAACTTTCTCCAAGCCCTCCTTGGTATCGCGCTAATCCTGTTGGGCCTGCTGTTCCTGACTACGAGGAAATTCTTCCTCAAGAGAGAGGTGCGCCTGCCGTTCCGTGGCATCACAGTGAAGTGGAATTTCTGGGATGTGCGGCCGATGAACGCTGTCGCGACCGTATACACCGACCTCTTCCGCAATACCCCCCTGCTCGTCCAGTTCTTGTTCATCCACTTCGGAGTGCAGTTTGGTAAGCTGTTAGGGGATCCAGGCGCGGCGATGCTCGAGGGTGAAACGAATTTCTTTCTAGTATACCTCAGAGACATGATCCTAGCAGACAGGGCATGCGTTAGCTCCATCTTCGCTCTCGGTCTGAATTCTGGAGCCTACCAGTGCGAGACAATACGTGGTGCTATCGCGGCGATTCCCTCTGGACAGATGGAGGCAGGCAGGAGTATCGGACTGAACTATATGCAGACGATGGGTCTGGTCATCATGCCTCAGGCGATTAGAATCTGCATACCGCCAATGGGTAACGAAATGGTCAACCTCGTGCTCAACTCTTCGCTCGCAATGGTAGTTGGCTATGCTGAGCTAACCCGAAAGGGCAGACTGATTAACGCCGTTACCTTCCAGATTTTCTGGGCTTACGGCATGGTGCTAGTGTCCTACTTTGTGGTTACTTGGACGCTGGCTCTGCTCCTAAGGCATCTTGAGACCAAGTCGAGGATACCAGGACTTGGAATTTCAGGGGGTGCATGAATGCCGGAGAATGTGTTGAGTGTCACGGACATGCACAAGATCTACTCAGGAGGTGTCCATGCCGTCCGCGGCATCTCCTTCGAGGTGAACGAAGGTGAGTCGGTGGCGATCATAGGCTCCTCAGGAAGCGGTAAGTCGACTGTGCTGCGATGCATCAACCGACTTATCGAGCCCACCGAAGGAGTCGTGCGACTGCGCGGCGAGCACATCAACACCCCCGGGGCCGACATCAACGACGTCAGGTCGAGAATCGGGATGGTTTTCCAGTCATTCGAATTGTTCGCGCACCTGAAGGTCATCGACAACGTGACACTCGGTCTGAGACATGTCAGGAAGATGAGCAAGGACGAGGCCAAGGAGATAGCGATGTCCGTCCTCGAGCGTGTTGACCTGCTGGACCGAGTAGATGCCTACCCTGGAAACCTCTCTGGCGGACAGAAGCAAAGGGTAGCCATCGCACGGGCTCTAGCGATGCGTCCCGAGGTGATGCTGTTCGACGAGCCGACCAGCGCCTTGGACCCCGAACTGATAGGCTCGGTTCTGGCGACCATAAGGGGACTGGCTGACGAGGGCATGACGATGGTGATCGTGACTCATGAGATCAGCTTCGCAAGGGACGTTGCTGACCGCATCATATACCTAGACGAGGGGGTTGTGGCCGAGGAGGGGCCCTCATCAATCATAGAGGACCCCCAGACTGAACGGCTCAAGAGGTTCCTGTCCTCGATACACGAAGATGAGGTGCCAGAGCAGATCCATGAAGAAGATGGCAAGTAGAACACCCGCAAATTCGTTTTGTTGGATGAGGAAACTGATGTTTTCTTCTGAAGCGTCAGGACAACGCAGGTGACGAAGCCGGGCCTATACCATTCCCTGGGCCTGCATGGCCTCGGCGACCTTGAGGAAACCGGCGATGTTCGCACCGGCGACGTAGTTGCCGGGCATGCCGTACTTCTCAGCGGTCTCGAAGGCGTTCTTGTGGATGTTGATCATGATGCCCTCGAGTTTCTGGTCCACCTCTTCGCGGGTCCAGCTCATCCGCAGGCTGTTCTGGCTCATCTCAAGTCCGGATGTTGCCACCCCTCCTGCATTCGACGCCTTTCCAGGTGCGAACAGCACCCCGTTGGCATGGAAGCACTCTACGGCTTCGGGCGTGCAGGGCATGTTGGCACCCTCTACGACTGCGATGACTTCGTTGTCGACGAGCATCTGCGCCTCCTCGCCGTTAATCTCGTTCTGAGTCGCGCAAGGCAGCGCGATGTCGACATTGGTATCCCAGAGTCCATTCAGGTTGGGCTCTGGCTTGGAGACCGTGAACTCGACTCCGTCGAAGTGGTCGGCGTACTCCTTGATTCGGCCGCGGCGGTTTTCCTTGAGGTCCATGATCCAAGCGAGTTTCTCTCTGTCGATCCCGGCCGGGTCGTGGATGAATCCGCTGCTGTCGGACATCGTCACCGGCTTGCCACCGAGATCGAGAACCTTCTCGCAAGCGTGCTGGGCGACGTTGCCCGAGCCACTGATGGCGACCGTGGCTCCCTCGAAGGACTTGCCCTTGGTCGCGAGCATCTCGCGGGCGAAGTAGACCAGCCCGTAGCCGGTCGCCTCGGGGCGGATTAGGGAGCCGCCGTATGAGAGGCCCTTTCCAGTCAGTACCCCGGTGAACTCGTTGGCGAGCTTCTTGTACATCCCGAACAGGTAGCCTATCTCTCGGCCACCCACCCCGATGTCGCCCGCGGGCACATCGAGGTCTGCACCGATGTGGCGCCACAGTTCCATCATGAAGGACTGGCAGAAGCGCATGACCTCGGCATCTGACTTGCCCTTGGGATCGAAGTCGGAGCCACCCTTGCCGCCACCCATCGGAAGACCCGTCAGGCTGTTCTTGAAGAGCTGCTCGAAGGCGAGGAACTTCAGGATGGACTGGTTGACGCTAGGGTGGAACCTCAGGCCGCCCTTGTAGGGGCCGATAGCGCTGTTGAACTGGATTCGGAATCCGCGGTTGATGTGGAGGCCTCCATCGTCGTCGTACCAAGGCACGCGAAACTGGATTATCCTCTCTGCCTCGACGATGGCTTCGACCACTGGGAGGTACTCCGGATGAGCCTTTACCACAGGCACTAGGCTGTCTAGGACCTCCTCTACCGCCTGATGGAACTCAGGCTGGTTCGGGTCTCTTGCGATTACACTATCGTACACTGATTTCATTGTGCTATCCATGGATGTCACCAAGGTGAAAAACGATTCCTGTTTGAGGTACCGGGCGCTTGCGCGACCGAGGGGGTACTTTTGAATGGTGTCCTTGCGTGATGTGTCTGTAGTACGGCCCCGGAGGGGCCGATAATTCTCAGCCGAACAGATGCCTTTCAGCCAACTGCGCCACAGTGGACTCATGACCAGGCAGAGTGATCACATAGACTGCTGACTGGCTCACTTGGCGCGTTCTCAGGGCCTCTGCGATGGGCGTGTGCTCGCGGAACCATCGAGTGCGACCGTCGTCGCCCACGATTCGAACATCGACCTGGGACATCCGAGGTTCGGCCAGCAGGAGTTTTGCGTCCGGGAAGTCGACGGCGACATACCCTGGAGGCAGCCCTGCTCGATGTGCCATGTCGTCCTCGAACTGCCTGCGTGAATCCGCGTTGTTCGCGAGCTCGGAGAGTTGTTCGACCTGCTCCTCGGATAGCTCCTCCCTGCGACGGCTGGCGCAGACCTTCAGCAACTGTCGGTATTTCAGCCTGCGAATCATGTCACGTGCGTAGTCACTAGAGTTTCCGAGAGCTTCCCAAATTTCTGCATCGACCCGGCGTTGCAAGTCGACTGAGTCTGGCATCTGGTCAGAGCTGCGCTCGACGGCTCTGGACAGCATGACCTCGGTGACTCGAGTGACCCGGTGGAAGTAGACGGCGCTGTACATCAGTGCACGAGCCATCATCATCCCCTCGAGGGCTGGCAGACCCCCTTCCTCTACGGCGATGTCACCGCTGTGGCGCTCGAGGCACATAATCAGGCGGCGGTAGTCGACGATACCGTGCTTGACGCCTGTGAAGTGCGAGTCACGCAGGAGATAGTCAATCTGGTCGCAGTCGATGGGGCCGTGGACCAGGTGAGCGAGCGTGAGATCTCGGTCAACGAAATCCTCGCGGCCCTCTGTCCACGCCATCAGGGAGCGTTCGGTGCCGCCGGCACCGGGGCCGCGAATGAGCCCTGCTACCTCCTTTGGGTCCAGATCATGACGTTCGAGAATGTCGGGAATCCTCTGTCGGTCAGGCACTGACGACTCCTCGCCCTCACGGAGAACGTCGTAGTCTCCGAGGATGATCCCTTCGGTGATTGACATGTGGTCCATGCCTCCGCGCTCGTGCAGGATGTGCTCTAGCGTGTGCGAGTACGGTCCGTGGCCTACGTCGTGGAGCATGGCGGCGGCCTGCACTGTCGCTGTCTCGTGCTCGTCTAGACCCAGTGAGTCCGCCATCATACTGGCCACGTGCGAGACGCCCAGGGAGTGTTCGAACCTCGTGTGGTGGGCGCCCGGGAAGATCAGATGGGCGAGACCGAGTTGCTTGATATGACTGAGCTTGTTTATCTCAGGGGTCCCGAGTAAATCCGCCCGGATTCCGTCCAGTCTGAACTGCCCGTGGATTGCGTCGTTGATGACCTTCATGCCCGACCCTGCGGGGCTTCGATATGCCGCCCCCCCTTGAAACGCACTATCGGCTGGATATCAGACGGAGACGGATTACAGTACATTGGACAGCATAGTCACACTCGTTGCATTTCAATTGTCTTTCAATTGCAATACATTCAAGTGCCCCTGCCTCTCTGCGAGGCTCAGGAGGAACCCGAAGTGGCCGGCATCAGTCCCATGGTCTCACTCAGAATCCCCGAGGATCACCTGCTGGAGCTTAACCTGCGGGTGGGTCTCGACGGACTGCGGAACCGCTCCGATGTAATTCGCGAAGCGGTGCGCAGGTACCTTTCCTCTCCCTTGCCTACAGCAGGAGAGAGGATCGAGGTCGACTTGGGACCGGACCTGACTGTGCGCCTGAGGGAGTTCTGCAAGTTGCACGGCGAGTCTGCTGACACGGTTCTACGCCAAGCAGCCAGGGAGCACATCCGCAAGACGACCGTGGAAGATGCGACTGTGGACAGGTTCCTCACAATGCGCATGGATGAACTCCGCGCGCATTTCGACGACGATTCGAATGCTCTATGAGGTGAGAGATTGAGCGATGATGGGATGCACAGAAACGCGGGGGGGCGTCACCGGCGCCCCCTCGCCCAACCTGTCATCTGCGGCCTCAAAGGGCTGCGAGCACGAGCCAAGTTGTCGGACGCAGCCGGCTACAAGGCGAGCGAGGTCCCGCGCAGGTCTCGCGGAGTAACACGCGATACCGATCGCGAGCGCCTACTTTGACACTCATACACACACCGTCCCGCACATCTCGTGCGGGACACCCTCATCTGCGCAGTCTGAACTTTGATGCAGGATGCTGTTATCCGGTACCATGGACGGGGGTATCTCGGACTGGAGCCGATTCGAGCGGCTCACTCCGTTCAGGGTCCGTGACGTGCTGTTGGTAGCAAGCCACTTCGATCAATACCTGCTCGAGGAATCGGGGTACCTCGCCGAGATAATGCAACAGGAGTATTCCGAATTGAATCTCTCTCAGGCTCCACGCATCATCCACAGCCCGGAGGCTCGGGACGCGCTCAGGCTTCTGCGCGTGCGGGACTTCGACCTCGTCATCACGATGGCGAGGGTCGGAGAGATGGATGTCAAAGCGTTCGGCAGCGAGGCCAAGCGAATCAGGGAGGGGATTCCGGTGGTCATGCTGAGCCATAACACCCGTGAGTTGGCGACTCTAAGTGCAGGGGATGGCATAGACCGCATCTTCGTCTGGACGGGAGACAGCGGCATTCTGCTGTCGATCTGCAAGCTAATCGAGGATGAGCGCAATGTGGAGAACGATGTCCGTGACGGTGATGTTCAGGTCATTCTCCTCGTCGAGGACAGCAGGAGGTTCTACTCAGCCTACCTGCCACTACTGTACAAGGAACTGGTGCATCAGACCACACGGTTGATGGGAGAGGGCGGGAACCTGCACGAGAAGCTGCTGAGGCTGCGGGCGAGGGCGAAGATTCTCCTAGCCTCAGACATGAACACCGCGAAGTCGGTCATCGATCGCTACCACAACAACATCATCGGCATCTTCACCGATGGCAAGTTCCCAAACCAAGGAGGGGAGAGGGACACAGCCGGGCTGGAGTTGGTCCGGTACGCCCAGGAGGGTCATCGCTACTTACCCATCCTATTCCAATCGAAGAATCTCGAGCTCAAGGAAGAGGCCGAGGCTCTCGGGGTCCGCTTCCTGCACAAGGAGGACTCGCAGCTCTATCGCAGGATCGAGGAGTTCATGGTCGACGAGATGAACTTCGGAGACTTCGTATTCCGGCAGCCCGATGGGACTGAGGTCGCCAGAGCCTCTAATCTCGAGGAGTTGATACACGGCCTCGAGAACGCGCCGATCGATTCAATCGAGTTCCATGCGTCGAAGAACCAGTTCTCACACTGGCTCAGAACACGAACTGAATTCTCCCTAGCCGCGGGAATGAGGCCGATGACGGTGGAGGACTTCGACACCAGTGAAGGAGTCAGGAAGTACCTCGCTGACTCGGTACGAGAGCACATAGTGCAGATTCACAGGCGCACCATCAGAGACCATGATGCCAGAGTCGAGGATGCCGGTTTCCAGAGAATCGGCAGAGGGAGCCTAGGGGGAAAGGGGCGCGGACTTGCATTCTTCTTCACTCGGATGCCCGACCTCGGCCTCGGAACAGCCTTCCCGGATGTCGAGTTCGTCGTACCGAGATCAGTCGTCATAGCGACAGGAGTCTTCGAGGAGTTCATCGAGGACAACGAACTCGGCAGGTTCGTCCACGAGGACCACAGTGATCCAGAAGTCGATGCGGCGTTCCTAGCCGGCGAGTTCTCGCCAGAACTGAGAGAAGAGATGTCGGTCCTGCTGGAGAACACCAAGTGGCCGCTGGCGGTTCGCTCGTCGAGCCTGCTTGAAGACTCGAGCCACCAGCCTTTCGCAGGGGTCTACGCCACCCACATGCTGGGCAACGACCACCCTGATTTAGAAGTCAGGTTGAGGCGGCTGCTCGAAGCTATCAAACTGGTCTACGCCTCGACGTATCATCGCGGCGCCAAGGCGTACGTGACGGGCACTCCGAGCACGATCGAGGACGAGCGGATGGCCGTGGTCGTCCAAGAACTCGTCGGCGATGAGGTGAACGGGCGCTTCTACCCGCTCATCTCCGGCGCTGCGAGGAGTCACAACCACTACCCTGTGGAGCCTCTATTGGCAGAGGATGGGATTGCTGCAATATGCATCGGCCTCGGCAGGCAGGTCGCAACGGGCGGCAAGTGCCTGAGATACAGCCCCGGCCAACCGAAGAGGATTCACCAGTTCTACAGCAACCAGGCCACGCTCGACACCTCCCAGCGCAACTTCTTCGCCATCCCGATGAATCAGGAGGATGGGTCCGTGCACTCATCCGAGGAGGACAACCTGCTGAATCTGCGTCTGTCTGCAGCTGAGGAGGATGGAACCCTCGCTCTGGTCGGCTCGACATACGTCGTCTCCGACGACCGCATGGTCGATTCGATCATGGTCGATGGCGGCCCTAGAGTCGTCACCTTCGCCCCGGTGCTCAAGCACGGGCGCTTCCCCCTGTCCGAGATTCTGCATCATGTCCTGACCACCTGCCAGAACTACATCGGCTCGCCGGTGGAAATAGAGTTCGCCCTGTCTATCGACCAGGATTCGGGGAATCGGAAGTTCGCCATACTCCAACTCAGGCCGATGATGGCGGAATCGGTCGACATCGACATCGATCTCGAGGAGGTCGACCGGGACAAGGCCATGTGCATCTGCAGCCAGTCGCTCGGCAACGGCGTGATAGAGGGCATCAGGGACATCGTATATGTCCACCCCGGGCGACTCGACAGGATGCGCACCGTGGGCCTCACTGACGAGATTGAGGCCATCGATGCGGGTCTGAGAGCGGAGAAGCGGCCATATGTTCTGATAGGGCCGGGGAGATGGGGCTCAGCGGACCCATCGCTTGGAATTCCCGTGCAATGGGACCAAATCATGGGCTCCAAGACCATCGTCGAGGTCCCCATGTCCGACATCCACGTCGAGCCCTCGCAGGGCACCCACTTCTTCCAGAATATCGTCACCTTCAACATCGGCTACCTCACTATCGGCGCAGACGACTTCGTAGACTGGGATTGGCTCGACTCGCAGGAGGCTCAAACCGAGTCGGGAGCGCTTCGTCATGTCAGTCTCTCAGAGCCTCTCAGGGTGATTCTGGACAGCCGCGATTCCGAGGCAATCATCACCAGATGAGAGCCAATCTTCTTGGTCGGTCTATCATCAGGTCAGTTTCCATGACTGCGGGGGAAGGCTTGTCGGCGAGGAGTTTCGTCGCCCACGAGACCCTAAGGGACTCCCAGGACGAGATGATCAGGGACGGCATGGACGTATTGGCAGCCGGTGGATTCCTACTAGCCGCCGCCCCCACTGGAATCGGGAAGACCGCGGCGGCCCTCGCTGCCGCAATCGAAACAGCGAGGAGCTCGGCCGAGCCACCCGTGGTCATGTTCCTGACTGGTCGGCAGTCCCAGCACAGGATAGTCGTCGAGACAGTTCGCAAAATCAACGATAGGCTGGAGCCTGGCGTGCCGAAGGTCAGACTGGTGGACCTGATAGGTCAGCAGGGAATGTGCATCAATGAGATTCGCAGCGAGCATCCCGCGCTGTTCTCGAGGCTGTGTGTCGAGAAGCGTGGATCACGGACCTGCAGGCCATGGCTTGCAGACCCAGAACTCATCCAACCACGAGTTCTCGAAGACCCGCTGCACGTCAATGAGCTGGTCGCGATGTGCAAGCAGCCTGACGAGGGAGCGCCACACGGTATCTGCCCTTGGAAGGTAGCAAGGGAGACTGCGTCATCCGCTGATGTTGTAGTCTGCGACTACAATCACATCTTCATCGAGGCGGTCAGGGAGTCCTCGCTGCCGGCGATGGGGCTCGGACTGGATGACATGTTGCTCGTCGTTGACGAGGCCCACAACCTGCCCGACAGGATTCGCAGGGGATTTGAGCGCAGAATCACGATGAAGGTCGTCAGGGATGCGATAATCGAGATCGAGGAGCACAAGGAGCGGACGGAGTCCGAGATGACGACGCTTGATGAGGAGGAGGTGGGCGCCAAGGTGGCCGAGGTGACTCGTCTCAGGCGCTCGGAGGCGGCCATGCGCAGACTGCGAGAGGAGTTGCCCAAGTGGTTCGCCGAGATTGACGAGGGGCTCGCATCCAGCAGGACCGACGACCAAAGGGTCTCGATGACATCTTTTCTCGGTAGGGTCTCGTCGATCCTCTCCGAGGACATCGAGCATGCCGTCGAGATCAGGGGACTAGTCAAACTGCTCCAGACAATCAGAGTCGAGGTCGACGAGGATGCCGAGGAAATCGAGGAGGAGACTGCCTGCACGAGGCTCGCCATCCTCCTCAACACCTGCATGCATAATCACGACAGCCCCGCTTTCGCTCTGGTTCACGACAAGCTGGGAAGCGAGGAACACCGACTGACCACGCATCTGCTCGACCCTGGTGTTGTCAGCGGCGACCTGCTTGGCGAGAGTCGCGGGGCCATCCTGATGTCAGGCACCCTGTTCCCGCCCCAGATGTACTACGACCTTCTCCAAGTCCCGAAAAACAGGGTCTCCATAGTCAAAGAGTACACCTCCCACTTCCTCGCTGAGAGGCGTCCGGTTCTGATTGCCAGGGACGTGACCAGCCGTTATGCTGACAGGGGCGAGGAGAACACAGCGAGGATACGCAAGCACATCCACGCGGTCCTGCGCAAGACCCCGGGTCACGTCGCGGTGTTCGCCCCCAGTTACGCTCTGCTGGAGCAGATAGTCATCGAAGACGAGCAGTGGACGGGGAGGAAACTACTGCGCGAACGGCCCCGTGCCTCCAAAGAGGAGATGGACAGGATGGTGGACAAGTTGCATCAACTTCGGCGCTCTAAGGACAAGGCCTTGCTTGCAGGTGTCCTCGGAGGCAAGTTGGCCGAGGGGGTCGACTATCCCGAGAACATCCTCGATGCCGTGATCTGCATAGGCCTGCCGCTGCCGCCGCCGAGTGCTCGTCAGGATGCGCTGAAGGACTACTACGAGGATGAGTACGGCAGCGTGCGCGCGTGGAGGTACGCCGGCTCACAGCCCGCTGTGAACCGGCTCATGCAGGCGGTCGGCAGGCCAATCAGGAAGGCTGCTGATCGCGCTCTGGTGGTGCTGCTTGAGAAGCGCCTCCTGCAGAGGGGGTTCAAGATTTGCATGCCAGAGGGAATGCACGCCGTCGAGACAGTGGATTCAGAGAGGACAGGGCGTCACGCCGAGCGATTCTTCGAGAGGCACCCGAAACCCGCTAAGTTCACTGAGTGAGCAATGGGTTCATCCGAGTGCATCCTCTCGTGGAACCGTCAGCATGGAGTGGTCGAGAGTCGAAATTGAGATGCTCGGTGCTGGTGCGCCAGCATCGCCGTCTCTCGGAGTGACGATGCCCGGGCTGGATGCCACGGCCGAGGAGATGCATGGCTTATTCCTAGAAAATCTACCTCATCTCGACGATGTTCGTGCAGGTCACGACAGGATCTTCTCCGACGTGGCGGCCCCTGTGGAGATGTCCAAGTCGCTGGCCAGGGAGATTCAGCCCCTTGAAGAGCTCCTCAGGGAGTTCGGCGGAAGCCGTTCGGATCACAGAATCGTCGTACCTCTCCCATCTGCTCTGTCTGACGGCCTGATCGTCGAGAAGTTCGCCAGTGACGAGGGCGATATAGTCCGGCTGATTGCGCCGGAGAGGTTCGGCGGTGTGTTGAGGAAGTTCGAGATGCCTGAAGGACGCAGGCTAACGGGGGCCTCCTGGGAAGAGGGTGTTCTGAGCCTGACGATGGACTGAATCAGGCTTCGGTAAGGAACGAATCCCGTTCTGGGATGTCTTGCAGCTCGTCTATCTCCTGCAGAACCGTGGACAGCGCCATCTGCGCGTTCTGGCGATGCGGTTCACCGAGCACGTGGCTGGAGTACCTGGCCTCCTCGAATATCCGGTCTAGGGCGACGAGAGCCTGTTCGCTGA
Organism: Candidatus Thalassarchaeum betae; assembly: GCA_022448665.1. Lineage (GTDB taxonomy): Archaea > Thermoplasmatota > Poseidoniia > Poseidoniales > Thalassarchaeaceae > Thalassarchaeum. The sequence continues at coordinate 32,665 of JAKUUO010000013.1, forward strand.
TGGGCAGGGCGTTGCGAATCGCCAACTCGAACTCACGCACCGTCTCGAAGTCCCGGCGCAGGAATCCCCTGCGCATGAGAATCCGGCACAGGCTCTCGTAGCAGTTGAAGATAGCCTCGCGGACCTCGTCGCCTGCGGCCAGCAGCTCAGCAGTGTAACTGAACACCCCTGCGAGCTCATCAATGGCCGCCTGCTTTCGACGGCGGACGAGCACGAGGGCCCCGGTCACCAGACCGAGGACGATGAGTGCCACGAGTGCGTACATGGCCGGCTGGAAGGACTGTGGGTCCTGCTGCTCGTACTCGATGTCGAGTCCGCCGTGGAAGTTGGCCAGCCACGTCTTGTTGATCGGGTCGACGAAGTTCGAGTCGGTGCTGAAGCACACCCGCAGTTCGCCCCAGAAACTGTCGTTGTGGAACGAAGGCAGACCGATGACCGATTCGAACTGGTAGGTGAACTCGCCATCCTGGTCCGTCAGCCCGACCCTGCTGAAGTGGGTGGAGGACTCTCTGTTGTCGCAGGTGCTGTTGACCAAGTAGGCAGACAGGGGGAAGTCCGGCACGGGTTGCCCGGTGTCCAGCGCTGAGACGTTGACTGAGCCTTGCAGCAGCCTCTGCCCCTCTGCTAGGAACAGCGAGTCGGGCTCGAAGTCGAAGACGACTGAAATCAGAATCATGACTTCGACTTCGATGGAGTCGCCATTCAGGTATCTCGAGCCGTCTGGCTCGACCCTTATCGTGAGTGTCAACGGCCCGGGGGGCATGACTTGGATGGCATTAGTGATGAGGCCGAAGTGCTCGGTGCCGTCATCCTGCCACGGATTGCCTATCAGGGGCAGCAGGCTGTCGCCCCAGTACAGTGCTATCGTCATGTTGTGCATGACGTTGCCCTCGCCACCTATCTCCAGGATGCGTCCCTGCAGTTTGATCGGGGCATCAGGGTCGCCACGGATGATCGCCAGGTTGTTCGGGAACACCTCGATGTCGATGTCCGCTCTCGTGTACACGGTCATGTTGTACTGCACCGGGAGGTAGAATGTCTCGCCGGAGAATGAGAACGCCACGTTGTGGGGGCCGCGGGCAATCGCGTAGCCGACATCGTGTGTGTAGCTGAAGGTGCCGTCAATCGAAGTGGTCAGAGTGCCTACGACCTGCCCATCGAGCCTGAAGGCGAGTTCCCTGCCCTCCATACCGGGGTGCCCCGAGGAGTCGGCGTCGAAGAGGCGCCCGGTGAAGTTCCATGCCCCTCCACGGGTTATGACAGTGGAATCCACCTGCAGGGTCATCCCGGTGTGGTAAGCGACCGTCAGCACAGTCTCGGTCGAGCCGAGGCGGTGATAGCCCTGTTCAGGGGCCATGATGATCATAGTGTGGTTGCCCACTTCGAGGAAGTCAGAGACTACCCATGCATAGCTCCACTCTCCGTTCTCGTCGGTGCTGGTAATGCCCACCAACACCCCATCGACGAAGATCTGCAGCGAATGGTTGGCCAACCAGCCCCCCGGCAGGTTGTCCTTAACCGTCCCTTGCAGGGTGAGCAAGTCTCCGACAGCGATAGTTGGGGGCCTGACCACAGATACCTCGACTGGGCCGTAGACAGTGAAGATGGTCGAGGAGTTGGAACCCAGTACGAATTCCTCGCCCTGGAAGGATATCAGCACCACACGGGGGCCAAGCTCCATATCAGGAGGGACCGGGATGTAGAGGCTGAAGGTCCCATTCTCATCAACTGTCAGACCAGTCAGGAACTGCCCGTTCATCGAGACCTCGAGGTCCCTGTCAGATAGCACCCTGCCTGAGCCGTCGGTCAGCATGCCCTCGATAAGCAGCAGCTCGTTGCGGTCGACATCACCCGGCGGGGTAGTCAACACGACCTGCGAGGTCTGGGTCGCATTGAATTCCATAGTATGGGACGACGGCAAGTAGTACTCTGGATTAAGGGAATCACCCTGACCCATCGGATCGACCCAGGTAAAACCACCGAGGAAGTTCACGGTTACCGTATGCATTCCGTAATCCACGTCCAGAGGCAGGTCGTAGGTGATTGACCACCCTCCTGTGCTGGCGTTGGACTGCGTGGAATACGTCGGTCCGACGGTGACGCCGTCGATTGCCAGATGGACGATTCCACCGGCGGCATTGCCACCGTGAACCAGCAACTGGCCGTGCTCGTCGAGCAGCGTGCCGCTGAAAGTGACGCTCTCCCCCGCTATCGCGGATCCTGTGATTGAGGTGATGTCCAGCTCTGTCGGTGCCAGTATGATGACGCGGGTCCATGACTCGTCGCCTAGCAGGCCCGTAGTGCCGTTGATTCCAGCGAACTGTGCCGTGATTGTCATCGGCCCGGGTACCCGCATGATGTCCACCGACAGGACGGTGTTCATCGAGCCGTTGACATCGGTGGTCCCGCGCCACTCGAACAAGCCGTCCACAAACATATCGACTGGGGCGGAATCCACAGGCTGCCCGGCGTTGTCGATCAGCGAGATGTTGACGCTGACGAGGTCGCCGCGGATGGTCCTGCTGTCGGGGTCGAGATCTAGGGGATCTACGATGATCAGTAATGAGTACCCACGGCTGTCGAAGGTGCCGTTGCCGGTGCTCGAGCCGTAGTAGTTGACATTGGGGGTGTAGGTGGCCATCAGGTCGTGCGTCCCCCGCGGGAAGGAGAGATCAAGGTGGATCTCGGCGCTCCAAGAGCCGTTCGGGGAAACCGCTCCCCCTGTCATGGTGAATGTGTTGCTCTGGCCATCGATGTTGAATGTCAGCGCTGGTGAAAGGGTGTTGCCGTCGCGGTCAGTGATACCGCTGCCGTTGCTGGACGTCAGCATGCCGCTGACTGTGAAGAACTCGCCGGCAGCGGGGTTGTCGGTTATCGGGTCGAGAGTGAGGCTGGTCGGCGATCTGATGGTGATGGTGACGATGATGGTCGCTGTCGAGTGCAGGGTGCTGGAGCCGTTGAACATGAGTGTGATGGCTATCAGACCCAGAGGGTGGGAGTGCGGCACTTCGAAGCTGAAGTTGATTACCCCTGCGCCATTGGTCTGCACCGGAGTTAGCCAGGTGTCGTGGAACCTCGCCGTCACAGTCGCATCGTCAATCTGCCTGTCGTTGTCACTCGACTCGACCAGGCGGGCGCCGAAGTTGATTGAAGAGCCCCTGTCAACGACCGTGTTGATGACCGGGGTCCTATCGATGAATTGGGTCACGCCGCGGACTAGGATTGAGGCGTTGCCCGTACCGGTCATGTAGAATGGTGAACTGCCGTTAATGACACTGACTACGACGGTCTTAGTCCCGCTCGTCACTCCGTCGCCCATGGGATCGGTCGGCACCGAGATGGTGAACGATCCGTTACTCGAAGTTGTCTGACTCACTACCAGAGTCTCACTGGCGTCATTCAGGAAGAAGACCTCGACTGCCATGGGTCCGTTTACAGACCTGTTGCTGTCCACGCCGTCGATGACTCGGCCACTGATGGAGAATGCCTGCCCAGCGGTCACCTCTGCGGGAATGCTGTCGATCTCGACAAAGCTTGAGACCTGCACTGTGAGGTTGACGAAGCTATCGTTGCCGAGCCACCGTCCGGCGTTCTCATCACTCAGGTTGTCCGACAGGTCATCCGGTGCGTGTACGCGTACGGAGTAATACCCCGGTGGGGTCGATGCAGGAATCGTCGGGCTGAATCTAGCGAGGCCATCGGAACCCGTGGTCTGGTTCTCGAAATTCTGCTGGAGCGGCCCGCCCCAGTCGAAGTAGAGGTCTGCGAGAACGCCTTGCAGCAGGCCGCCGCCTTCGACATCGGTAATCGTCGCGTTGAGTACCATGCTGGAGCCAGCGGCGACTATCAGCGAGCCGGGCGCGGCCACGACCACAAACTCGGTCTGGATACCAGCCCTGACGTATTCTGCTTCTTGCTCCTTGAAGTAATAGCCACCCTGAGGAGGGGAGGTCGAGAAATCCAGCTTCACCCTTAGATCGTAGACGCCCGCGCCCACGCCGCTCGGCATCACGAAACTCATGTTGTACCCTCCAGTGGACTGGTTGATCCAACCAGATGCCAAGCGGTAGATGACAGGCGAAGCCGGTGAGCCATCAGGAGCGGGGGGCAGGTTGGAGGGGACCTCGAGTTGGACCAGCACGGAGGAGTTGTTCCCAAGAATCGGTATATCGTGGAAGATGTCATTCGCGGTTCCTGCTACCCAGTTGGTAAATCCTCTCGGAGTCCATTCTAGATCGATTTGGACAGTTGCGTTGGCCCTTCCCCGTATCCTAATCTCATCTACTGCTGTGGCAGGACGGAACCACGTCGAGCCGGAGAAATTCAGCACCCAGCTGTAGTCACCTGCGAACATCTCCCACGGTGGCGTCCATGAGACGTCCACCCTCGGGAGGTCGGGATCTGTGATATTCCAAGACTCGGGGCCATTTGTTGTATTCCAGGAATCACTGCCGTTGAACTCCAGGGTAAACGTACCATGGAATTGAGCTAGGGAGGTCTCTGTGTGGTCGGTCAGAATCACCTCGACGTTGTTCAAATTGCCCCTCATCGCTGGTCCCAGAGTGTAATTGAAGTTGATGAAGCTCCTTATTCCGTACTGGTCTGTGAAGGTGGACTGATCGTTGGCGAACAGGCCCTCCGAGTCGAACTCGACCTTCACCTGCACCTCTCCTGCAGGGATGGGCACCTCGGAGGCGGCGAACTGCCAACTGACGGCGAACTGCCCGGGAGCCGTGGTCCAATTGCTGTCATTTAGGTACCACGTAGTGAGGGTCGTGTACGGACCGTTCGTGGTTGCCCGGCGCATCTTTAGGATCAGCGTGCCGTTCAGAGACTCGGTGTTCGGGCCCCGGCTCAGCACGGTCCCGTTGAGATAGATCGGCGAGTCGATGTCCAAAATGGAATTGTTCGCATCCGTACCTTCCAGTGTGACCGTAAGGTTGGGAGCGGGCGTGATGTTGAACATGAAGTCGAGCGTGGCTGACCTGACATGGTACGAGGGCGTGCTGGCGTTGTTCAGGTCCTCCTCGTGCCAGCCGAAGAAGTTCAGTGAGGCGTTGATCAGACCGAGCGGTTCGCTCTCGTTAATCGCCAAGGAGAACTCGTAGTAGCCGCCCGCTCCGATTTCAGCGATCAGGCTCACAGGACCGTCGCTGGCGGTGGTGTAGTTCAGCACGACCTGCATGCTGTCGACAGCAGAAGGGTCGGTGTACGGGGTGCTGGCCCAGTACATGTCGCCCGTCACCAGCGTTTCCACCCCCGCGCCCAAGGGGGGCTCATCGGTCGGAGGGGGCTCTCTCAGAGAGAGATTGACGTCGTCTGATACGTTCAGGCGCCACTCGAATGAGATCCCTTGAGAGCCGACGTATGCCCTCTCAAGCACGTGAAGTACAAGGGCCCCGAAACCCGGATCTATGACGATGTCCGGAGTTCCATTGAGCTGGAAGCTGCCGTTCTGATCGGTCGTCCCGTTGGCTACCAGATGATGGCTGACAGCCGCACTTCCCGGCACATTGGCGGTTTGGTTGGACCTGACTAGGTAGAGGTTGAGTGTGATGTTGTCGGCACCAGTCATGTTCTCGACGAATCGCAGCGTCCCGTTCAGCCATATCGAACCCGAGGAGTGATCCCTCTCGACCCAGGTCGGCCCCCATTCCTCGTCCACCACCTCTATCGCAGCCGCCGGGGGGCAGGCCTCGAACGGAACCCAACCCATGTCCAACCCTCCTTGGTTCGCATTGGTCTCAAGGTGGACCTCGACCCATCTGGTGAAGTCCTTGCCGTAGACCTCGAAGGAATCCCCAGTCCAGGTCCCGCCGGCGAACCCTGTGACTTTCCTAGTAGGTAGCCCGGCGAGCCTCAGCATGACGGAGAACACTGAGGTGAATTCGGCGCAGTT
>JAKUUO010000014.1 GCA_022448665.1 Candidatus Thalassarchaeum betae
AGCATCAGTGGATAGGCTACCGACCACAATATTCCGATTAGAGCTAGAAGTAAGAAGGGGAGGGCTATGAGGAGCCCCATTACCAGCCAGGTACCTTCTCCCACTGCCATCGAAAAACCCCCGATTACTCGGTCTTAACCGCTGTACCGTAGGCGAACAGTTCCGCCGCACCAGCAGTTACCGCCGAAGTAGCGAATCTGACATTCACAATCGCGGTGGCTCCTCGTGACATCGCATCTGCCACCATTCTGCCAATCGCCTCCTGACGGGACTCCTCTAGCAACTCGGTGTACTTCACGAGCTCTCCGCCCATGATGTTCCTGAGTCCTTGTGTGATGTCTCTGCCGATATTCTTCGCTCTGACCGTCGAGCCGCTGACCACGCCGAGAGTCTCGGTGATCATCATGCCAGGTATCGTTTCTGTGTTTACCACTAGTATGCCTTGGACCATCTGTTCCATGCTTCTACCACGTAGTGGTAGGGGCTTCAAGATTTGGGCGGCTCGTTCGGACGGAATCCAGAGGGTATGTCGAAGGACGTCTCGGGCTTGGACTTACTCGCGACCAGAACAAGTATGGCGAGCAGGATTCCGTTGCATACGACAATCTGAGCACCACTTGCAATCGCGCTGAACGTGTTGATGACCTCAGGGATCTCAGTACCGCCAGCCTCCGGTCCGAAGTCGAACTGAGGGTAGAAGCCGACCTTGGAAATCATCCACATCATCACTATTCCACCTAGCAGGTTGATTCCTATCCAGGCTCCAACCAGCTTGATTCCGAGCTCGCGTTCGCCCTTCCACAGCACTGGTATGCAGAACAGCCCCAGAATCGCGAGCAGCCCGCTGTGCAAGGCGGAGAACTCCACCACCCCCATCATGCCGTCCATGTAGTCGACCATTACGTCCCAGAATTCCTTGCCCTCAGTCCAGTTGGCGATATCCTCCTCCGTCCCGTCCTCGGGATACGGCTCGATCTCCTCCCAGTCATCGGGAACAAACCTATCCACAAACATGGGGGCGAGGATGCCCGAGACAGCCCCCAACGCCATCATCATGACTAGAAGAGCCATGATGATGGCAAGGCCACGCAGCCACCATGGCGAAGGCTCGCTGACGAGGCTGTAAGCAGACTCCCTGCCATCCATCGCCATGTGCATCCGTAAGGGCGCGTGCATTTGAGAACTGGTGAAATCAGATTTGTAAGACAATCCTAGGCAGAGTCCGCTCGTTCGGGTGGATGCACTGTCTGCCCGGGTGGATGCAGAAGTGCTCGCGCAGGAACTTCCTGCCGAGTATGAACCTGTGCCGCATCAGCGAGCGATCCTTCAGGCAGACCTCGATATCGTAGTCCATGCCCGCGATCTCGAGAGTGGTGCGGATGACCGGACGCATGGTTTCGTGGCCTCCGGTGTCGCGTACGCGACGCCAGTCAGACAGCGGGCGCTCGACCCATTCACCGTCCTCGCTGAGGCGAAATCTGACTTGAGTCTCAAGGTCGGACTCGATGACCTCGATATCGCTCGCGTGGAGGGTGTTGGACCACGCACCGGTGTCCATCTTGGCGAGCAGCGGCTCGCCCTCGAGCTCGGGCATCCCGACCCACTCGCGCCAGCCGATCATTACGAGCTCTTGCATAGCATCGTCCTCTGTCCGGCCGCGGCCAGAAGGGGTTATTGAAGTCGATGGTTCCACCACCGGATTTTGCTCATGCGAAGCCATCACAGCGGAGTGAAAACCCGACAACAATTCCAACCGTTCCGACCTCCCGGAGAGCACGTTCAGGCGCTTTGACGGAATCGTTCAAATATCGATGCCATAGGCCATACCTAATGGCACAAGGCGACATCCCCGAGGCTCTGACCTTCGATGACGTGCTCCTGCTCCCGGCAGAATCGGCGGTCCTTCCGACCGGGGTTGACACCCAGACCCGCCTGACCAACTCGATCCCACTCAATATCCCGCTTGTCTCAGCGGCTATGGATACCGTCACCGAGAGCAACATGGCCATCGCCATGGCACAGGCCGGCGGCATCGGCGTGATTCACCGGAACATGAGCGTGGAGGCGCAAGCCGCCGAGGTCTACCGCGTCAAGCGCTTCGAGGCCGGTCTCGTCCTCGACCCAGTCACCATCTCTCCAGACAGCACCATCAGCGAATTGAGGGCGGTCAAGTCCCAGCACGGCTTCTCGGGCTTCCCCGTAATCGACGATTCAGGTGCTCTGGTCGGCATAATCACCAATCGCGACATCAGATTCGTCTCAGATGACTCTGTCAAAGTCTCCACCATGATGACCACCGAGGTCGTCACCGTCCCCGAGCACGTCGACCCGGAGATTGCCAAGAAGCTCCTGCACCAGCACCGCATCGAGAAACTCATCGTCATAGACGATGAGGGTCGATGCGCCGGGATGATGACGGTGCGCGACATCCAGCGTAGCCGAGACAACCCGAAGTCCTGCAAGGACTCGCAGGGCCGTCTGCGAGTCGCAGCGGCCACTGGAACCGGCGACAAGGGAGTCGCCCGCGCGCTGGCGCTCTACGAGGCTGGTGTCGACGCAGTGGTCGTCGACACCGCTCACGGCCATTCGCACGGTGTCATCGACGCCGTCAGGGCGATTCGTGAACAGGCACCCGAGGGAGCTCAGATCATCGCCGGGAACATCGCCACCGGCGCGGCCGCCGAGATACTCATCGAGGCCGGCGCCGATGCGGTGAAGGTCGGCATAGGGCCGGGCTCGATATGCACGACCAGAATTGTCTCCGGCGTCGGCGTGCCACAGCTGACCGCGGTCCAGAGCGTCGTCGATATCTGTAACAAGCACGACATCCCGGTCATCGCCGATGGCGGCATCAAGTACAGCGGCGACATCGCCAAGGCAATCGCCGCCGGTGCCGATTCGGTGATGGTCGGCTCGGTGCTGGCAGGCACCGATGAGTCACCCGGCGAGATAATCCTCTATCAGGGCCGCTCGTACAAGGTCTATCGGGGAATGGGTTCGATTGGCGCGATGAGCCAGGGTGCGCATGAGCGGTACTTCCAGCCCGAGCAGGACGACACCAGCAAGTACGTCCCCGAGGGAATCGAGGGAAGAGTCCCTGCGAGGGGGCCGGTGGAGAACGCCCTCTACCAGATGATAGGAGGGCTGCGCTCGTCGATGGGCTACACCGGCAACGGCACCATCGCTGAGATGAAGGCCAACTGCGACTTCGTCCGAATCACCAACGCGGGACTCTCCGAGAGTCACGTTCACGACATTGAGATCACCCGCGAGGCGCCCAACTACCGCAGGTGAGGCCATGGAAGGCATCGTTCTCGGCGGAGGCTGTTTCTGGTGCGTCGAGGGGGCGCTGAAGGGCCTCCGCGGAGTCAGCGAGGCGGTGCCGGGGTACTCCGGTGGGCACGTCGACAACCCGACCTACGAGCAGGTCTGCGGCAAGCGCACCGGGCACGCCGAGGTCGTGATGATCACGTACGACCCCGGGGTAATCTCCCGCAGACAATTATTCGATGTGTTCTTCTGCATCCATGACAGTACACAACTCAATAGACAGGGGAATGACGTGGGTCCCCAATACAGGAGCATCATACTCTACTCCGACCAAGAACAACGCGAGGAGGCATTAGCCGTTATCGAGGATTACTCGGACCACTACACCGACCCCATCGTAACCGAGGTAGTGCCGCTGGAGAGATTCTGGCCGGCAGAAAACTATCACATCGATTATTATTCAAATAATCCCAAGAACCCATACTGTCAGATGGTGGTGTCTCCGAAGTTGGCGAAGGCGCGTGCCAAGTTCTCGCACCTCTATGAGTAAGTCGAGGATTTCAATACTGATTCATCCTTCGCAGGTGCGTGGCTCAGGGCGCGCAACGCAAGAACTTCGGCCACAACCAGGTGCTTCGGCCGTCGGCGGCCTACACCCCAGCCGACGAGCAGGAAGTCCTGCAGATCCTCGACAGACACCGCGGCCAGCGCATCCGCGCCGTCGGCAGATTGCATAGCTGGAGCGAGGCAGTCACCGGGGACGGCGTGCTGCTGGATCTGCAGCGGTTGAACGACGTCCGGCTCCAGTCCGAAGGCGACCAGCTAGTTGCCACGGTCGGGGCTGGATGCCAGATCAAGCGCCTCCTCAAAGAGCTCGAGCGCGAGGGCGCAACCCTGCACTCGCTGGGGCTGATCACGGCCCAGACGATCGCCGGGGCGATCTCCACCGGCACCCACGGCTCGGGACGCAACAGCATGTCGCACTATGTGGCGGGGGTGCGACTGGCGCGCTATGACGCTTCCACCGGCCAGGCCATCATCGAGGAGCTGAGCGCCGGAGAACCACTGCAGGCAGCCCGCTGCTCACTGGGTTCGCTCGGAATCATCCTGACCGTGAAGCTCCGCTGCCGCGCACAGTACTACGTGCAGGAGCACTTCACCGAGTCTCGTCGGCTGTCGGACGTCCTGGATGCCGAAGAGTCATTCCCGCTCCAGCAGTTCTACCTCGTCCCCTGGCGCTGGTCCTACTTCATCCAGCACCGGCGTGAGGATGACCGGCCGCGTTCCCGCCTCGCCAGGCTGTACCGGCTCTACTGGCTGGGGGTGATGGACTACGGCTTGATCCTCCAAATCCTCTTCATGGAACGCGTGGTACGAAGCCGGCGCTTGATCCGGCTCGCTTTTCGGCGCATCATCCCAGCCTTCCTGATTCGCAACTGGAGGGTCACGGACCGCTCCTCGTCCATGCTAGTGATGAGGCACGATGCCTTCCGCCACATCGAGATTGAGCTGTTCGTGCGCCGGGACCAGCTGGCGGACGCGCTCGGATTTGCCCAAGAAGTCATCAAGATTGCTGGCGGGAGGGAGTCAGCGTTGTCCGCAGACAACCAGCGGCGAATCGAGGAGCTCGGCATGCAAGAGGCGCTGGCGGGGCTTCACGACCAGTACTGCCACCACTTTCCCGTCTGCGTGCGGCGGGTGCTTCCCGATGACACCTTGATCTCGATGGCCAGCGGCGCGGGGGAAGACTGGTACGCGCTGAGCTTCATCAGCTACGCGAAGCCGGCACGGCGCGCTGGTTTTTCCCTGTTCGCGAGCTTCATGGCCCGAAGCATGTCCAAACTGTTCCATGCGCGCCCGCACTGGGGCAAAGTCTGCCCACTGGAAGCAGACGAGCTGACCTCTCTCTACCCCCGGTTCGATGCTTTCCGCACCGTTTGCAATACGCTTGATCCGCAAGGCGTCTTTCAAAATGACTGGACGGCGGCGCTGCTGGAAGCGGATGGTCATGTGGGAGATTTTCCCTGAAGGATTCCACCTGTCTGGAAGTGCTGGATGAGCAAGCACCTCCCCGATAACACCACTCGAGGCCGGCTCATCGAGAGTAATATTCAACTGTGCCACGAAGCCGAGCGCGCTTGTGGTTCCTGAAAGCGCCCGAGCCGACTCAGCTCCTTCGGACAAGGCGTGGGCCATACACGCAGCCATTATCGGTATGAACATGGGTAACATGCTGTTCCGTGGCTTGGAGTTGAACAAGGATAACCCAGACATGGTCACAGTCACCGGTCTGGCAATTCTGGCCGCCGCCCTGCCGTTCCAAGCCATCTTCTTCCTAATCAATTCCTACATTCGGGAGTTCGAGAACGCCAACGACATCGAGTACATCATGCTCCTGAAGCTCTCCGTCATCTGCCAAGTGGTCTCGTACCTCTCTCTGGTGGGAATCGCATTGCTGTTCTTCAACACCCACCAGTACATCGGCATGGCCTTCGCCAGCGGCGCGATAATCGCCTTCGTGCTGATCAGATCGGCTATGACCCAAGCAGCGACCTTACGCGGGTCATCGATGTGAAGCCGTAGTGAGGTTGATGGCAGTCAGTTGCCACTGCAGTCCATGGCAGAGGCCATCGCCTTTCCCAGCCTACCACCGGCCTCGCCTTGGGATGCCTACCTGCTGATGCTCGCAATCCCGCTCATCATGAGGATGGTCTTCGTCGCACCTCCACTCATCGATCTGGTCAACACCTATGCCCCGCCAGGTGAGAGGACCAAGCACGTCAAGTGGTTCTTCGCAAGGCTGAAGCAACTGCCAATCGAGGGATTCTGGCTGATCGTCACCAACGAAATACTCGCTTTCATGCTCCCTGTCATAGTCGCCGTCGGCGCTCGGATATGGTTCGGCCCCATCGGATGGCTGAGTTGGGAGGATACGCCACAGATCGGCGTTATTCTGCTGCTAGCCGCCGGCGCAGCTTGGCTGATTACCGACTTCAACAAGGTCACACGCTCGCGCCGGGACATTCAGATGCTCGCGAAGTACAACCTCACCACAGCCAAGATGGTCGTGCAGACAGCCGTGGTCGGGCGCGAGATACTCAAAGGAGTCAAGGAGTTCGAGGTACCGCGCCCGTGGAGGACCATCATCGACGTCGAGCACACGATTGATGGCGAGCTCACTCCGGCTCCCAAGAAGAACCCGCTCACAGACATGATTTCCAACCTGCTCGACATGGGCGCCGATGCGGTGGAGTCCGTATTGGAGCAGGCTAAGGGCCCCGCCTCGGAGGCAATGGACAGACTGGATCAGGACATCCAGGCCAGAATCACGGCCCGCGCCCGCGCATCCACCCGCTCGCTCGTACGCGACATCGCTTTCTCTATCGCGCCTCTGCTGGTTCTAGCCGGACTGCAGAGGCTGGTCTAGCAATTCCCGCTCGTCCGACGAGGCTAGTGCGATCCAAGCCATCCCGAGTACGATCTGAACCAGCCCTGTCAGGGCTATCAGTTCCCTCAGGCCAAGGAGGTCGTTCTCCATGATGAGTCCACCTGCTACGGCTGATATGCCCATCATCACGGTGATTCCGAAGTGGTCTGTGCCAGCGACCCTGCCTCGCCATTCGTCTGCCGTCCGCTCCTGTAGGAAGGTTGTTGAAAGCACCCAGTTCAATCCGCTGGCGGCATGTGAAAAGAACACCAGAACGAGCACTAAACCGGTCCACTCGATGGCGGCGACACCGATGTAGAATAGTCCACAGACGCCGACTGCTAGCCCGATTAGATAGGGCCTCAGTCTCGGGTTCTCCATCAGTGGTCGACCAGCCACAGGTCCGAACCCGGAGCCAAAGCCCCTTGCCATGAACAGAATGCCGATGCCAGCCGCAGCCTCGCCGAAGCCGGCTTCCATGCCTATCAGGATCAACAGGAAGACCTGGGCCCCTCCCCCTGAGGCCCACAGCCCTTTGGCGAAGACCACCCTGCGAATCGGAGGGCTGTCGAGGATGTGCTTCCAACCCGCAACCATCTCCCCGAGAACGAGACCGGGGGTTGCCGCCTTACGCTCCGAGGTATCCGGTCCTCCCTCTGGCAGCGTCATGATTCCGAGGGCAGCCACAGCAAATGTCACTGTATCGATCCACAGTGCGGTCTCGATGCCATAGAGTGAGATGGTCAGACCACCGATCGCCGAGCCCAACCCCAATGCGACCGACCATCCGCCCGAGGCCAGGGCGTTGGCCGTCAGCAACTCCTGCTCGTCGCAGATGTTGGGCAGATAGGCATACTCAGCGGGGTCGAAGACCGCCCTCGCTGCCACCATCACCACAGCGACGACGTACACCGATGTCAGACTCTCCAGAAGGCCGAAAACCAGCACGGCTACGAGCACGACGAGGGAAGCGACATTCGCACTCAGCATGAGCCACTTGCGCGAGTACCGATCGGCCAGCATCCCCGTGAACGGGTTGACCAGAGCCAGCGAGAAACTCCTCGCGGCCAGCACACCGGCTATTGCCAGAGGCGAGTTGTCGGTGGCCTCTCCGGCGAGTATGAACAGGGCGATGACGGTGAACCAGTCGCCGATGAACGAGATCTCGTTTGCAGCGAAGAGACGGCGGAAAGACGAATTCCTCCTGAGCAACTCGAAGTAACCTATGCTACCCATCGCCCATGCGCGTGGCCCGGGCACTATGATACTCGCCCCGGATGAGAACCCCTAAGACCGGCCCGCCAGCGCCGGTAGCATGGTCGAGGAGAGGCTGGTCTGGATCGATCTTGAGATGACCGGACTGGATCCTGACGAGAACACGATCATCGAGATTGCCACCATAGTCACCGAGGGCGACCTCACTGTGGTCGCCGAGGGACCGGCTATCGCCATATCACAGCCTGAGCCGGAGCTGGCGAGGATGGACGAGTGGAATCTCACCCACCATACCGAGAACGGGCTTCTCGACAGAGTCAGGAACGAGGGGGTGCCGATGGCCGAGGCCGAGGCCATGACGCTGGAGTTCCTGCAGGACCACTGCATAGAGGGTTTTCATCCACTCTGTGGCAACACCATCGGTCAGGACAGGCGCTTCCTACGCAGGTATATGCCAGAGTTGCACGAATTCTTCCACTATCGCAGCGTCGATGTGACCTCGATCAAGCAATTAGTCGACAGATGGTACCCGGATCTCCCCCGCGCGACCAAGCCATCCGGTCACCGCGCACTCGACGACATCCGAGGCAGCATAGCCGAGCTCGAGCACTACCGAGAGCACGTCTTTCGAGACTAATATTCAGATGGCGGCGGCTCTCTTTACCAGTCTTTTGTTAATAATTATTAAAGATATAAAAACGCTGTACTGCGGTTATGAGCAAATGTTAATCATGATGTTTTTCCCAACCGATTGGCAGACCCCCAGAGTCGGTTAGGACCACGTTCACCGCGAAACCCCTCCGGTGGAAGGAGATGAGCTCCAATCCGTGGATCAGATGGCCGGTAACCGCCCTGCCTATGACTGGATGACCACTCTCTTCCGGCGAAAGCTCCCTGCGTTCGCCCTCTATATCGTCGAACCATGGTAGAATCCCCTCGGGAGAGTAGCGAACGCCTAGGATCATATCGCTCCCCTCGGTCCACTGTGCAGCCTCGGCATCCGCCCCGCTGGGTATCGCCGGAGCGTTGGGATGAGTGTGCAGCCAATGCGAGAAGCGACCGCCGCGCACGCCTCTGTCTTTGGAGAACAGGCCGTCCATCCACTCCTCTGGGACGTGGTGGACCGAGTAGGAGTCACCGCGATTGACCAGATGCGGCTCGCCGAGCACGAATCCCTGCCCCGAGAACAGACCGCTCTCGAAATCGACGCCGCAGTATGCGTCCTCGATCTCCCTCCTGTGCGGCATCTCTGGATCGACGTCCATTCCCACGAGGATCTCGTCTGGCAAGGACTGGAAAGTCCAGTCCAGAATTTGTGCGAGGGTCTCGACTGGCATCAGTACGTGCGCCGGGTAGCCGTCCCTGCCTTCGAGCGACTGTTCGTTGTACTGCGCCGCAGCCTCAAGCAGCCAATCAGCGACCATGGCTGCCGGCTAGGGTCGCTCGCCTTGAGTTCGACGGCTAGCGACCGGACACTGCCACATCGAGCACCACATGGTCCCAGTGCGGGGCGTAACTCTTCACCATCACAGGTCGCCCCAAATCGAGCGAGCAGCCGGGCTCGATGGCCTGCAGACTCCGTCCGACTGCCTCGGCCCAGGAGTCGTGGTCGTCCGCTGCTGCCACCCCATGGATGTGCAGGGTCCCGCCCGATGGCCCGAGAACTGCCATGGCGACCTCGTAACCGTCCTCGGACGTTGGCAGCAGCCCCAGAATCACGCGGTCGGCCACACCGGTGAGATTAGCCGCAGTGATGCGATTGTCACCGATGTGAACGGTGCACTTCTCGGCCACCCCGTTACTCTCTAGGTTCGAGTCGAGCGCCCGTACAGCATTGGGGTTCCACTCGCAGCAGTGGACGTGCCCGACCTGCGAGTGGACGAGCATCGGCAACGTGTAGTAGCCGATGCCCGAGTAGAGGTCGACAACGACCTCACCGGCTCGAGCGACCTCTCCCATCCTGCGCCGCTCGTTGACGTTGCCAGCGGAGAACATGCACTGTGTCAGGTTGTAGCCGTACTCGATCCCGCTCTCTCGGCGCACCACCCAGTCGTCATCACCCAGCAGCATCTCCACCGAGCTCTCCCGCATCTCGCCCGAGATCTCGCCCATCCTGCCTACTCTGCCGACCTTGAGCGCATCAGAAACCACTCTCCAGAGCTCGTCTGAGATGTGTTCTGACCACTTCCCTCGGAACGCCGAACCCGGTAGCAGGACGACGTCGGAAAACCTCTCCCATTTGCTCGGAAGCAGTTCTAGGAGTGCTTTGCACTCCTCATCCGAAACTCCTCGTTTCTCTAGAAGTCCGCCGACGGCATCACCCAGACGGCGATGTGGGTCCTCCCTGTGCATCTGACCTGAGGCCGACGCATTTCGGATTCAGACTTATGGTCAGAAGTGTATGCCTAGCACTGTGAAGCGTGCAGCCGTGCTATTGGTCCTGCTGTTCCTAGCACCGCTGGCCGCGGCCGACCCACCTCCCGGACAGCCCGATGTGGTGAACGACATCTGCTCGACTTGGAACAGCGCGGACGGAGTCTGCGACGACTACGACTCGGCACTCGACCACACTCCGAGCGATGAGTGGATGAGGAGCTCGGTCGAAATCGACATCGAGGACGCGGAGATGGTCGAGATGAAGGTCGGCCTAGCGGTTCACGAGATGTCGAGAGACGACCTCAGAATGGATGACCTCGACCTCGAGGGAGACAGCAAGCCATGGGACGGCATACCGGCGGATTACATTCGTAACTACCAGAGTCTGAGTCGAGGCGGCGGCGACACAGTCTCCGATTTGATGCTCGAGAGAGTAGAGGAGATCATGGAGGAGTTCATCGACATCAACTTCCCCAATGTCAACACGACTACCATCACTACGGTCTCAGAGATCGATTTCAAGTCTCAGCCGGACGCCAACTGCGTCTACAGCGCCGACTACGACTCGATCGACGAGGTCAACGGCTTCGACAACGACCCGTTCTACCCGCCGCTGTGCTTCGAGGCCGTGCTGCAGATGGAAGTAGACTCCGAATCCTTCGGGCTCAAGCCCGAGACCTCCGATATCAACCGCATGATGCAGGGGCTGCTGACCATGGGGGCAGCACTGAACTCCGATTTCACTGCCAGCTCCTCACCCGGGCACTCCATCGAACTCTCGGTCTTCCCCCCTCCCTATGCCAACGTGCAGAGCGTCGAGTCCCCAGGTGCAACGAAGACGAGGGAGCTGGACGGCCACCCTCAGACCTACTCGATGCTCGAAATCGACAACACCCAGGCCGTTACAGAGGCGAACATCAACCCGGTAGAACTGGTCTCTAGGCTCGTCCACCGCGAGTTGGACACCCCGACGGCCAGCATCGATTCGGACGAGCCCTCGCTAGTCGTCGACCTGGTAGTGGATGCAACGGATCCTCAGAACTCGCGCTTTGACCTCGAGATAGCCATCCACCATTTGGGCTCCGATACCCTCGACGAGTGGGGTGCGGAACTCCACGATGGCTCGTTCGAGTTGCCATGGGTGACCTCCGATGGCATCAGGATGCTCGATCAGGAGGTCGATGAGGACCTGACGGCCATTCTCGATGGGATTCCTATCGAAGCGATGTCTACGGCCTTCTCCGACGCCCTCGGGGCGAATATCTGGTTCGGCACCCCGCAATTCGCCGAAGCGGACGACGAAGGCGGTCTCGACTTCCGACACACTCCGGGTAAGACTTGCGACGAGTCCCTCGAAGTCAGCTACTGCATCGAGGGGCGGCACGCCATGGACGGGACCTGGCCCGTGGTACTGCAGACCACCTCGCAGTCGACTCCGATGCGAGTCTCCTCGGTGGTTGAGAGGATGCTGGAGAACAGTGGCGGCGACATCACCACCATCGACCTCTCGAAGGTCACTGACGAGGATTTGGCCTCGATGATGAACGTGGTCGAAGTGGAACTATCCACAGACACCGGTTGGCTGCAGGACCTGCTGCCAGCCGACATGCCCAGCACTGAATTCAGACTTACCCTACATCTCCCAGAGTGGATTGAATCCACCATTGGCGACCCGTCAACCGTGGTCATCTGGGCCCCTGTGGTCGGTGGTGGCGAACAGGACTTCGGTTTCGCCGGAACCAGGATTTTCGACTGGAGACATCCGATATGCCTCGAGTCCGATCCCTGTGAGGACGACAGCCCCGACCTGATTTGCGGGTCTAACCAGAAGACATGCGTCTCGTTCGACATCAAGGTGGACGTCGAGAAGTTCGCAGTGCGAGAGACCAGATTCGCAGCAGAGGTCGAGTTCTCCGCCGAGGTGGTCCTTGAGATCTACAGGTTGGGAATCAATCTCGACGAGGAGGGAATAGAGCTCCATCCGGTGCCATCAGACCTCCTGAGGCGGATGATAGTGATGGGGGACCGGCTGGAGGGCGGGCTGCTCGCCGGCTCGGACCTAGAGGCGCCTCTGGATCTGGGGGTAGGTGACCAGATCGATGTCGAGGTGTCCAATCAGGGAATGCAAGAGCTGGCTGAGGTACTCACCATCAGGTCCAGTGAGATTATCGATGCCGAAGGTCCTTTCGAAACCGCCCCCATGGACTTCGGTATGGGCCCATACATCTTCTCCGCTGACTTCGTGGCCACTCCCTTCGTGGCTTCGTTCGATGAAATCACTATGCCCAGCAACGCCGAGGTCGGTGACACCGTGCCGCTGCGGCTGGGCTCCATCATCGAGAGCACGGTCGTCAGCGTGGCGCTCAAGGGAGACACGATCGACATCAGGGCACAGCCCGCCGCTATCGGCTTCGCCATCGCCAACCGACTCGCGATGGCCTTCGGCGCGCCGGTGTTCACCGACTCGGGCATCCAGGTCGAGGGAGCGGAGTTCTTCGTCGAGGTCACCCCTCTGATGGAGCACACCGTTTTCGGGACCATCCGCTCCTCGGCGAGGATGGAGATACACCTGCCGAGCTCGGTCAGGCTGCTTTCGTTCGAGAGCCAGATGGGGCTAGGAGAGCTGACCGAGGTCGATGGCAGGCAGGTAGTCGTCTACAGGACCCCGCTGTGCCCGGATGCGACGACATGGGCGCAGTGCAGCAAGAACTCCGACATCGTGTCGTACTCGGTCGAGGTCAGCTGGCTGTTCGTCCTAGGTGAGCTCGCTCCGTACATCTTCGTACTGCTCTTCGCCATCGGGATGCTCATCAGCAGACGCAGGAGGCTCAGCAAGGAACACAAGGAGGAGAGCGAGCAGAAGACTGCAGAGGAGGAGCAGAAGCTGACCGAGATAGCCATGGAGGCAGAGTTCGGCAAGCTCGACGACAAGATCGTGGTCGTCGATGAGTCGTACTTCGAAGAGGACCCTTAGGCTTGGTTGGCCGGGACCAGAATAAAATAAGCGCAAATACCTGTGATTGCTGTGGCGACCAATAGGATTCACCCACTCCAAGTAGCGGCTCTCCTGTTGTTCATACTAGGGGGATTCCTCTTTCACGCCGGCTCGGACCCTGTTTGCGAACCTGTGGAACCCTGGCTGCCACCACCCGATTGCGAACCCGATGCATGGGACGAATTAGGCTATGACTTCCTAGACGCCACTGGCATCCTCAAGAACACTGCAAGCACAATCGGTTTCGGATTCTTCGTCTTGGCATTCTATTGTTGGTCGCACTACCGCCAGACTCAGAAGAACGAAGAGGCTGAGAAATTACCAGAATCGCTGACTGAGGAGACGACGTCGAGGTCAGCGGAGCAGGTGCAGCAGTTGTACGAAAGCCTCGGCCTTGAACCTACCAAAGACACCGACGAAACACCCCCGGAACCAGGGGCCGACAAGAATTGGTGGGAGGACTAGCCGTTCAGGTGCCCGTGTATCCGCTCGGCCATCGCCTTGCCGATACCTGGGACCTCGCGCAACTCCCTGACGCTTGCGTGCTCTATCCCGCGTCTGCCGCCGAAGTGACGCAGCAGCGCCTGGATTTTCTTCGCGCCCATGCCCTCGATTTCCTCCAGTGGATCATCCATGGCACCCTTTCCACGACGCCTCCTGTGGTAGCGGTTGACGAAGCGGTGAGCCTCATCGCGAGCATGGACGAGAACCCTGCCGTGCTTGCTTAGAATCAGCGGCTCGCGGCCGTCCATGTGCAGGGTTTCCTCCCGCTTGGCCAGAGCAGCCACCGGAAAGCGTCCCGTCAGGCCGTGGCCATCCAGCATCCTCTCTATGACCGAGAGGTGGGTCTGGCCGCCGTCGAGCAGCAGCAGGTCGGGCCAGCCGTCTTGGTGCTTGAGCCAGCGCTCGACGACTTCGGCCATCATCCGAAGGTCGTCGGGAGCGTCGCTCTTCACGCGATAGGTCCTGTACTCTTTCTTGGCCGGCCGGCCCTTGCGCAGCACCACCGAGGCGCCGACACGCTCGTCGCCTTGCAACTGAGCCATATCGAAGCAGACGATGTGGTCCAGCGAGTCCAGTTCGAGAATCTTCGCGCCTTCATTCGCGGCAGCCTGCTCCAGGCTGCCGGAACGCCTCTCCCTGTGGCGTGTGACTTGGACATCGGCGTTCTGGTCGGCCATCTTGCGCAGCATTGCCAACTCGCCGCGCTGAGGCACTCTGACCTCGACTGCGCCGCCGCGTCGCTCGACGAGCCAGTCCTCCACCGACTCGCCGATGGGGGCCGGAACCAGCACGGTGCGCGGCGGGCGGGTGCCCGCGTAGTGCTCTGCCAGAACGAGGGCCACAGATTCGGCGATGTCACCACGGTGAATCAGGGGGTACTCCAACTGGCCCTGAACGATGCCGTCCTTGGCGTTGAGGACCACCACGACACCGATGTCGCCCCGAGAGGCGAAGCCAATGGCGTCGCAGTCTTGGTAGAACCGGCTGTGGACGACCTGCTGCGAGACGGTCCTCTGGACTGCGCCTATCAGGTCCCTCGTCTTGGCAGCGACTTCGTAATCAAGAGCCTCTGAAGCCGTGTCCATGTCCTCCTGCAAGGCCTCGATGAGGACACCCGCATCCCCGTCAAGCACGCTCATCGCCGCCTTAACCTGAGTGTCGTAGCCCGTGGCATCGATGCACGGGCCCCGACACAGCCCGATATGCATCGCCAGACACCCTTGAGGCAGTAGCTCCGGGCAGTCGCGTATGCCGAACTGGCGGCGTAGCAACTGGATGACGTGCTTCGCCGCACCGGGATCTGCAAACGGCCCCCAGCGTAACGCGTCCTCTGGCGGGTGCCTAGTGTAGATGATGCGAGGATGCTCATCGGAGGTCAGGGCGATGAACGGGTAGGACTTGTCGTCCTTCAACCTCGAGTTGTACCGAGGCTTGTGCTCACGGATCAACTGCCGCTCTAGGATTAACGCCTCGCTCGGGCTCTTGGTCACGATGAAGTCAACATGGTCCGAGTCGCTTACCAGCCGAGGGACCATCTTCCGGTCGGGGTTGGGCGCGAAGTAGGATCTCACGCGCGAACGCAGGTCAGTGGCCTTCCCAACGTATGTCACTCGGTCATCGACCCTTCGAAAAAGGTAGACTCCGGGCTTGTCGGGCAAGTCCAGACTAGTCGGGTCCACTGCCATATCGGTTGATGCGCTGCAGGTGAACGCCCATGAACCCGTGCCCTCGCTCCCGCGCCATGCTCTCCGAGGCGCAACTGCGTATCCTGTCCCGCCTCGCCGAGTTCGGGACTGAGTTGGAGGATGCATGGGACGTCCCCCGCGCGCTATCGCTCCCGGGTCTTGCCGAGTCTCTTGGAGTAGTCCGCTCGGCCCTCCACGCCCCGCTTTCGTCCCTCGAGTCCGAGGGCTATGCCACCACGCGAAGCGCGCACGTCATCGGTGGCGGCTCGCGCCGTCGCACGGTCATTCACATCACAGTGTCCGGTCGTGAGGCTCTTTCGGAGTACGGGGCACCGCCTGCAGCGCGAAGGGGCCGCTGTTTCGGCCCGCTTCCCGACCCCGTCGCCCTGCACGGCAGGGACGAAGACACCATCGCAATCTCCTCCTCTTTGCTCGGAGGCTCCAGCATCCTCCTCAGTGGCTTGCCTGGAATTGGCAAGTCGTGCCTCGCTCGGGCCGCTGCCGAGGAGGCCCTTGCCAAGGGCTGGACCGTGCGATGGGCGTCGTGCAACGCAGACACCGACGCCGCCGCGATCGGTGGGATGTGGCTCGGCGTGGACTCGCCGTCCTCGGCCTCAGCCATCGCCGCCGCTGCCGAAGGCCCCCGAACGCTCTTGGTGGTCGACGAGGCCCAGGAGTTGCACTCGCGCCACGCCTTTGGCGTGGCGGAACTCCTGCTCGAGGCTTCATCCGGTGCCGGCGCGACTCTAGCAGTGGTCAGAGCGCCGAGCCCATTCGGAATCCCCGACGGCTTCAAGGAGGTCAGGTTGGAAGGACTCGCACCTGAGCACGCCGTATCCCTACTCTCCGAAGACACCGATCGAGACACTGCGAGAGAGGTGGCAGAGGCTCTCGGAGGTCACCCACTGGCGCTTCACCTGTGGTCTCCGGAGGAGGACGTCCCGGAGAAGGGCGAGGCCGTTCAGGAGTATGTCGAGGCCACGGTCATCCGACGTCTCAGTGAGGGTGGCATCGGCACCCTAGACGAACTCTGCCTCGCACCGTTCGCACTTGAGACCCAGGAGATGTTTGATGGAGAGGGCACCGACGAATTGGAGGACTCTGCTATCCTAAGATGGAGCGGACTCATGGTCGAGCCGCACCACCTGATCCGCAATGTCAGACGCGGCTCGTGGTCTGATGAGCAGACAGCCACACTGCATTCCGAGGCGGCTCGCAAGTGGGCCTCACGCGATGGAGTCAGGGCGCGCAGAATGGAAGGCCACCACCTTTTGCACTCCGGCGAGCCCGACTCAGAGTGGCTGGCAGAGCATCTGCCGAGCATCACAGAGCAGGACAGTGCGGCCGCCGCGGTCTTGATTGAGCAGGCGGTCGGGCTCAGCGACGATGAATCACTGCGTGAGACGGCGGCCGATCTGGCTCTGGAGCGTGGCGAGGCAGAGATAGCCGAGTCGCACATAGAGAACCTCTCTGTCGGAGCGGCTAGGAAGCTACGCTCAGCGCGACTAGCGCGCTTGCGCGGCGACTCTCGAACCGCTGACGAGATGGAGACCAGCGCACTTGCCGAACTCCCACCTTCAGAGCGCGCCAGGAGGACCATTTCCTCTCTGGTGCGGTCCTACGATGACCGACTGCCCGGACCGATCGGGGCGGGCCTCGCAGGTGAACTGGCCAAAGGCATCGAAGCAGTCGACCTCTCAGCACTGCCGGAGTCTGATCGCAGCGCCGCCAGTCTCGCTCTCGAGCTGTTGAGGCACCGGCTCGCACTGGACACCGGCGATGTCCCGGCCGCTGCGAGAGCTCGCAGTGCTCTCGAATCCGCATTGGGTCCGAATCACCCACACATGGCGATGCTGGACCTGCGCGCCCAACTGGCTTCTCGTACCGACGGTAGGGCGTCAGACGAGGCCATGGCCTCGGCTAGGTCCCTCATAGAGTCCTGCGATGAGCTTCCAGAGAGGATTCGCATCATCCACGCTACTCTCGAATCCTCTGGAAGCCCTCCTGATTGGCTCGTCAAGGCGCACTTCTCGATTGCCACTGAGTCTTTGCGTGAGGATCTGGCCATGCACCGGCGACTGTGCGCCCAGCGCTGGTACTGGAGGGGGGTGCTGGAGCCCGAGCGAAGGCTCTCGCACTGGCATGAGGCAATCAGCCGGTTCAGAACCGCAGAGTGCAATATGGCTGCATCTGAGCTGCTGCAGATGATGACGAGCTCGATCTAGATCTCAGCGCCGATCAGAGTCCGAGTCTCGACGATCCCTGAAATTCCACGCACTCCCTGTACGATGCACTTGGTCAACTCAGCCTCGTCCTCAGCCTCGACCTTTACGAACAGGTCGTGCGGGCCGAAGACGATCCACTGCCCGACGACACCGTCAATCCTGCTGACCGCTTCGCGAACATCGACCTCCGCCCCGGTCTCGGTGGTGATGAGGATGAATCCCACAGCCATCATCACACCTCCACCGCAATCAGAGTCTCAGTCTTGATGACCCCTGGGATCGAGCGCATGCTCCCAATGAGTGTTCGAGCCATCTCCTTCTCGTCATCGAAGTCGATACGCGCCACGAGGTCGTACTCCCCGTACGCTACATGCGTCTCACTGATGCTGTCGATGTTGAGGAGAGAGAGATATACGTCGCGCTCGCAGCCTGGTTCGGCCTTGATCAGAACGAAGGCAGTGCTCATTTCCAGACCTCTCGACGAGCATCGCGCTTGGTTGCTGTTTATGACCTCTGCTATTGGACGGATTCCGCGCGCTCATGTGTGCGCAAGGGATAACAGGCAGAGGGCGAGCGGAGAAGCCATGCACGTTCACGTTTCGACGGCCCGCAGGCGTGCTGTTGCATTGGTCCTCTTGCTGCTTGTTTCTGCAGCCCCGCTCGTCCCCGTCGCAACGGGCGCTGGGACGCGTACGACGACGGTGTGGTCCGGGACAGTGGTCCTTCAGGATGGCTACACGGTCGAGAGCGGGGACATCGTCGTGGTGCAATCGGGCACCACCATACAACTCGGTGATGACGAGACCATCACTGTCGACGGCAGATTCACCGTCCAAGGGACGACTACGGCCCCGGTGCTGCTGGAATCGATACTGGGCAACCACGATGGCATCGTTTTCAACTCGACCAGCTCCGGCCTCGGCTCCAAACTGGAGAATCTCACGATCACCGATGCCGAGTACGGCGTGACCATCTACGGCAGCGATCCGATTCTCAACAATCTCACGGTCATCAACGCAGATAGGGTGGCAGTCGACCTGTTCAGCAGCGCATCACCGAGGATCAACGACCTCGTGATCGACGGCGGTGGGCAGGACGTGCACGCGATCTCGACCTCATGGAGGTACGGCATCGGCCTTTCGATTGGTGCTTACTCAGCACCGATAGTCAACGGCGTTACAATAGACGGACTAATCTCACGCGGACTCAATTACTGGGGTAACTCCGGCGGTCTGATATCGAATCTGCAGATTTCCAACATCAGCGGTGCTACTCTTGCCATCGCAGCCGGCATCTGGGTCGAGGACTCGCGACCTCTCATCACCGACTCCGATGTCACCCGCTGCGACAACGGCATCTTCGTCAGGCACATTACATCGGGCTGGACCACCCGTCCGACCTTCGTTCGCGCGACTGTCGAAGACAGTCAGTACCGTGGCATCATGGTCGAGCAGTACAATCACAGCTTGTATTCGAACGTGCCTTACAACGCCGTTTTCGAAGACCTCGAGCTGCGGGGAACCGGCGGCCCGGACGCCAAGACGCCCGGGCTTGGATACGCCGCATTCGAGGTCAACACCAGCGGCGTACATATCGATGAGGCGCTCATCGAGGACAATCCCGTGGTCGGCTTCAAGGCATACATGATCGGCCCTTCCACGATCCTCAATGACATCTCCCTGCTGCGAAACGGCAGGCCCAGCGCCGCAGCGCCACTCAACGACAGGGCTGGCATGTTCATGCGCAGCGCCAACTGGGCGCCGACTATCAACGACCTCGAGGTGCGCAACTCCAGTGGCCCCGGAGTACTTCTGTGGAAGGGCGGCGCGCAGGGCTCGAACTGGGTGATTGCCGACAACGGGGCCACCGGTGTCGACCTACGCGAGTTCCACCCCGACTTCTCTGGTGTACTCAGCATGGACAACGACGGGCACGGTGTCTCGGTGCGAGACTCGAGCAATGTCGAACTGTCATACGTCACCACCTACCACAATGGCATCGGTGCCGCCTTCCCAGAACTGGGGGCTGGCATTTACTTCGACGAGTCGAACGACGTCATGAGCGGTGGCAAGAATGCGAGTTGCTTCGAATGCACCTCAATCGAGGACCAGCACGGCATAGTGGTTCGCGACAGCATCGATCTGCAACTGATCGCGAATGAGATCAGGGACCCAGCCAACGCTCCCGCGCTCGACATCGACAACACCGGGATGGACCACCACGGCAACATCATCATCAACGACATGAAGATCGAGCTCAATTCGACGGATTACGCGGTCGAGTTGGACGAAGTGGATGGCACGGTGTACGGACTCGACTTGAACGGCGACAACGGAGGCCTTCTCTGGGATGCCAACGGCGAGGAGCCGTCATACCTCGAGAACAGCATCATCTGGGGCAACCAGAACTCATGCTTCGATATGGTCGACCAGACCGGACTCCTCATCGACAACGTCGGTCTTGCGTGCGATACCGCCGCTCCCGCCAGTATTTCTTCGAGTTTCGCCAACTTCACCGACTCCTGGATAATCACCGGGTACGCAGACAGCTTCGAGATGCTGGGAGACAGCCACCTGCGTTGGATCTCCTCCGCTCCGCTAGACACACCGACCTACACAGGTCAGGACAACATCCTCGACGTGATGTGGTTCGTCGAGGTACACGCAGTCAACCAGCACCTCCTACACATCCCCTACGCTGACGTCAACCTAACTTTCGACTTTTACGAAGCGGATTACAACGACACCCTGCCTTACTCCGGACAGGACTCGTTCGGTCCCTTCATCGGCGAGCGATGGACGCCTCTGCAGGGCTGGTCGGACGTTAACACCGTCCACACAGGTTGCGATTACGTCGGCGTCCATAACGACTCAGCCGCCCACGCTCTGGATGCCGACATATCTGTCACTTGCTTGCTCGATCTGCCCAACCAGCCGCCGTTCATCCTGTGGGCCTCGCCTGAGGATGAGGGCGTCTACGCCAGTGGAGGGGAGGTGCTGTTCGATGCCAGCGAGTCATGGGACCTCGATTATGACGAGCTGAGTTACACCTGGACCAGCAGCATCGACGGCAACCTGATCACCGCCTGTGGTGCGTTTGACTCGGATTTGAATGGCTCCTACTTGCTCGCAAACGCTGCCGGCCAGGTTACCTGCCTGTCTGACGGGACGCACCAGATCACACTCGAGGTGTGCGACACTGACAGCCACTGTGTGTGGGAGACTAGGGAGATTGAGCTGGTGAATCTGCCCCCCGTGCTCTCGGTGGGAACGACCCCGGCTATCTCGGCTTGGGGCACGCTGTACATCGGGATAACGGCAAACGTCACCATTCACCTCGGAGGCACCTATGACCCGGAGGACGACGAGCTGAACTGCTGGGTCGAGACCTCCTACGGGTCAGGCTCCGGCCAGCCTCCCGCGGGAGACCCGGAGTGCCCCGGCACCATCATCCACACCTTCCCGGGCGCTCCGAACCAGTTCTCGGTCACAGTCTACGCCTCCGATGGAATCAACGTACCTGTTTCATGGACGTTCAACGTCGAACTGTACAACGAGATCCCGCTCGCTGTCATGGAGGTCTCCCGCACTGGCGAGACCTCCTCAGCCACCGTACACCTCGACGGCACCAACACCTTCGATCCCGAGGGCGATGAGGTGAAGTTCGAGTTCTGGAGCGACCGCGATGGACTGCTGTCATCCGGTATCACCCCCGACTCTGCAGTTGAGTGGATAGGCACATTGTCCAAGGGCAATCACGTCATCACGATGTATGCCAGCGACAACCGCCCGAACCACGCGGGTATGTGGAATTCGGTCTCGGTAGAAATGAGCGTTACCAACTCCCCGCCGGTGGCGATGATTGCCAGCCCCGCAGACGGCATACTGACCGACTCGGGCGAGCTGCTGGTATTCGACGGGACCGGCTCGGGCGATTGGGATGCAGCCTGCTCCGACCTGCCTGACAACGGCAGCGGACTCGTGTGCAACCCGCTGACAGACAAGAGCACAGACCTAGTCAGCGTACTCTGGGAGAGCGACCTGATGAGCGAGCCGATGGGCAGCGGATGGGTACTCGAGACGAGACTGCCCGAGGGCGTGCACCAAGTCACACTCACCGTCGAGGACGGCTCGGGTGACTCCGACGTCGCTGAGATCATGGTCAGGGTCAACGAGGCGGCACCGGTGCTGATTCTCGACTCGCCTATGCCCGATATCGAGGTTTACTCCAATCTCCCAGTGCTGTTCGACTTCCGGCGCTCGTTCGACCCGGACGGCGACGACTTCACCGTCAGCGTGTACTCCGACTTGCTCGGTACGCCAATCCTCGAGGACAAGACGACCGAGTACTGGTACAACGACTATCTGCCAGCAGGGGTCCACACACTGCGTTTCGAACTCACCGACTCCAACGGGATGCAGCGGACCCACTCGCAGAGCCTCACGGTGCTCGAGACCGGCCCTATGGCAGTCATCACGGGGCTGTCCGAGGGCCAGTACATCCCACCGGGCGAGCCAGTGGTGCTCAACGCCTCCGGTTCCTACGACTATGACGATGACATCGTGCTCTACCAATGGAGCCTGCGCGACGGCACGCTACTGAGTGACAAGATAGTCTACTCGGTCAACTTCCCGCCCGGCCCCGTCCAGGTCGATCTACTGGTCAAGGACTCCCGAGGAGCAGCTTCCTCAATGTCGATCAACCTCACCATCGGCTCCAGCTCGCCGCAGCTGTTCGAGTTCGAGGTCTCTCCCTCAAGCATCGAGCTCGAGGAGCCGACGACGGTCTTCCTCACCGTCAGGCTGGTCGACCCCGACGGCACTACCAACATGGTAGGAGGCGAGCTTCGCGCCGGAGGCGTGTCGCAGTCGCTGGAGTTCCGCGACGACGGCATGGAGGGCGATTTGTTCGCAGGTGACGATATCTGGTCGTACAGGTCCGTCTGGACGCTCACCGGCAGTAGCGCGAGGGTCGAGGTGTGGGCTCTGGACGGCGACATGGTCAGCCCCGGGCTGATTGAGATCATACCGATAGAGTCGCCTGAGGACACCGGCCTGTTCGATTGGCTTCTGGGCACCGGTCTGCCGTTCCTCATCGTAGCACTCACAATCGCGATTATGGCCGGAATCGCCTACACGAGCACCCGTAGGAGGCAGATATCGAAAGATCTTGAGATGATAGAGTCCTGGTCTGGTTTCGACCCTCGCGAACTCGACGACGAGTTCGATCAGCCCTGATTCGGACCCCAAGGGGTGAGTTGGCGGGTCAGACCCAGTCTGTGCGTGAACAGGAAGCGCAGATTGAGCAGACCGTCGCCCCAGGTGTTGATCACGGCCTCTCCGACGCGCTCGCGGTAGGGAACGCTGACTTCAACGGTCTTCTTCCGGCCCAGATAGCGTCGAGCGCGAATCTTGAATTCCTGGGAAAGCGGCATCCCGTCGTGCTTAGGGCGAACCCGCTCGTCCTCGAATATCGACTTGCGGAAAACCCACATCCCGGTTTGCGAGTCGTGGATGCCGTACCAGTAGAGCAGCGTGGCGGTAGTCGACAGGACCCAGTTACCGAATCCGTGCATCCCGGACATCGAGCCCGCCTCGGCCCGGCGCAGCCTGTCGCAGGTGATCCAGAGCAGATCCTCCTCGAGCAGCTTGCGAACCAGTCCCGGTACCTCCTCTCCGGGGTAGGTGCAGTCCGCATCCATGGTCACGATGACCTCACCGGGGGCAATTGCGAAACCGGTCTTGTAGGCGCGACCGTATCCCTTGCGCGATTCGTTGTAGACCGTCGCACCCTCGCCCTCGGCCAGTTCGCAGGTGCGATCTGTCGAGTTGCCGTCGACTATCAGGAAGTCCAGTTTCTCGCACCAGCCGTCATTCGGAACCGAGCGGATGGTGTCGACGATGGCAGCCTCTTCGTTCCTAGTGGGGATGACCACGGTGACATGAACGGGAAGAGCCTCAACCATGCTATCAGGGCGGGCCACCGAAGATTCTGCTTTGAATGATGCGAATACCTGCCCTGAGCCCGTTCGCTTGAAAGCCGGGCGTCTGAGCGCAAAGCAAGGGGTAGCGATGCATATTGCCATGCTGTCGGCTGAATACCCGCCCCGCTGGGGCGGAATGGGGTCCACTGTATACCATCTATCGGCCGCTCTCGCCGCGAAGGGGCACCGGGTAACGGTCATCACGCGCTCTGGTGGGGGCGGCCAGCCGCCACCGATCGAGGGAGTCGAGGTGGTGACGGTCGGCTGGGCCCCGATCCCCATGGCCTTCACCCGCTCGTACGGGCGTAGCGCCATGCGAGCGCTGAAGCGCCTTCATGCTCAGGACCCAGTCGACATCGTCCACCTCCACTGCCCTATGATCTCCTGGAGCGCGAAGCAGTTCGCTCTCTGCCGCGACAACATCGCCCCGGTCGTATCCTCGCTGCACGGCACGTGGCTGGGCGAGCGCGACGGACTAGTCATCGCCTCGGAGCAGAAGGAAGCGGCGGTTTGGGCCAATCCCAACGACCTCGCTATCCTCCTCACCGCCAAGCACTACGCCGGCTACGAGCGAGCTGCCGTCAATGGCTCGAGCATCTGCGTCTCGAACTCGCTCGCGACCAAGCGCGACTTCGAGTCCCGGTACTCACCACCGCCCGACTGGGACTGCGAGGTGGTTCACTGGGGCGTCGATACCAGCATGTTCGTCCCGCTGCACCGTGATGACGAGGACGCGATGTCTGCACACGCAGTTATCCGCCGCAGATATGATGCTCAGTCAAGCGATTCCACACTGCTCCTCGCAGTCGGAAGACTTGCTGCTAGGAAGGGCTACGGCTCACTCCTGAGGGCCTTCGCCAAGGTCAGCGACTCAATCCCCGCAGCCCGTTTGGTGATCGTCGGCAGGGGACACCTGCGCTCGCGTCTGGAGAGCCAGGCGAGAAAACTCGGGATTGGCGACGCGGTGACCATCGAGTCAGGGATGGCGTTCGAGGAACTCGCGGCGCTGTTCCGCTCGGCCGACCTGGTAGTCTACCCCTCGTACTACGAGGGCCAGGGCCTCATCCCGCTGGAGGCGATGGCTTCAGGCACGCCGGTGGTGACAGTGGACCACGGGCCGCTGCCCGAGATGGTCGACGACAGCGTCGGCAGTCTGTTCGAAATGGGAGACATCGATTCGATGGCAGACGCCATCCTGATGGAGATGTCCGACAGGGCGACTCTACTGGAGAAGGGCGAGGCCGGTCGACGCAGGGTGCTTGAGAGATTCACCTACAATCACGATGCTGAGCGCTTCATAGAGATATACGGAAGAGCATCCGGGAAATGATGGGGTCGGGGAATTATTGATGCGTGGTACTCACTAGCGCAGGCGGGGGAGAGCATGGGAGAGAGACAGACCCTGAGTGATTTGCAGTCCGCCACAGTGGCGAACATAGCGATCATCCTGCTGGTCTCGGTCCTAGCCATCAAAGTCATCCAAGTGGTCATCCAGCCACTGGTAATCGCCGTCCTGCTCTTCCTATTGATCCGACCTGCTGCGCAATGGCTGGAGGAACGGCCGCTGATGCAGAAGAATTACGCCCACCCACTGATGCCCTACGGCGTTTTGGTGGCCCTTCTCTTCATCGTGCTGTGGATGGCCTCCCAAGTCCTCTACTCCAACCTCACTGCCTTCACTGACGAGGTCCCTATGCTGACCGAGAAGCTGAATGAGAAGGTCGTGTGGTTCGAGGGAATCTCGCTGATGGGATACAGTTTCGACATCAGCGGGATGACCGAACTCTTCTCTGTGGAGACCATCAACGAGTACATCGGCGACTTCGTGGGCTCGCTGGCGAGTTTCACCGCCAGCGCGGTGACCGTCCTCATCTTCCTGCTCTTCATCATACTCGAGGCCGAGACACTCCCGCGCAGGCTCAAGGCAGCGTTCCCGGAGGACGCCGCGCGTATCGAGGGAATCACCAGCAACGCGGGAGAGGGGATCAACACCTACGTTGTGACGAGGGCCACCGTAGCCTTCGGGCAGGCCGTGATCGCCGGGATAGTGCTCTGGTATCTCGATGTTCCCGGCTGGTTCATGTGGGCCTCGATCACCTTCATGATGGACTTCATCCCCTATGTGGGGGCTCTGATATCTCTGATTCCACCCATCTTCATCGGACTCATCATGCTCTCCGGCCCTCAGGCCATCGCACTCATCTTGGTTCTGGTGGTCAACCAGCAGGCTTGGGGCGCCGTGGTCGAGCCTCAGCTAGCCGGACAGAGGCTCGACATCTCCCCTATCGTGCTCCTTCTCCTAGTGGCATTCTGGGGCTGGGCGTGGGGCATCATGGGGATGGTCCTCGGCGTGCCTCTGGCCGTCATCATGAAGATCGCTCTGGAGTCCGACCCGAGGACTCGGCCGATTGCGCTGCTGCTGTCACAAGACCCGAAGCCCGTAGAAGAAGAGTGACTACTCCCCTCTCGGTATGATCACTGCGAGAATCCCGTCGGCACTAATCCGAACTACTTCTCCGGTGCCCCGGTTGTGGAGTCCCCTGGTGGATAGCCCAAGAGGCACTCCGTCCAGATTCCATGCGGCTCCTTGCAGATGGACTCCTCTACAGGGACTCAGAGCGAAGACGGAGAACTCCTGACCCTCGGCTATATCGAACTCCGTCCCGCCGTCCTGCGGGTGAATTCTGTGGGTGATCGAATCCTCATGGTGGATGCGGATTTGTGCCCCTCCCGGTGCTTCGCAGAGCGCAGCCCAGCCTCCTAGGACGTGTCCCGTAGAGCCTCCGTCAGAGCCCACCACATCGATATCGGTGTAGCCTCTCTCGATAAGTAGCGCTATCGATTTGGCAAGGTCGCTGCTGGAGTCGTCGGGGAGTTCGTGGGTCCTGCCTTCCCATTGGCCGAGCTCGACCGAATCGAGGTCGCCCAGGACCTCCTCGACTGCGATTCCAGCCCTAGCGGCCTTGTCCGCGCCTCCATCGACTCCGAATACAGTGGAGCCAGCATGCAGCAGGGCCTGTACAACGTGCTCGGAAGGCTGCTGGCCGTTGCACCAGAGGAGCGCGCGCATCGGATTCACCTCTTGCGAGCTGTGACCTTTCCCTCGACCACGAGATCGACGTCGTTCAGCTCGACGGTTGGCTTGAGTATGACGCCGCGCATGTGCACTCCCACCTTCGCAGTCCCGCCAAGAGCGGAGTTGTCACCGAACCCGAAGTAAGCGGAGCCGCGAACAACTTGGTCCTCGAGGCGGTTCCCCGTAAGTCTGGCTCGTGAGTTCATCCCGAAGCCGAACTCGGCGACCGTGTTCAC
Source organism: Candidatus Thalassarchaeum betae (assembly GCA_022448665.1). GTDB lineage: Archaea > Thermoplasmatota > Poseidoniia > Poseidoniales > Thalassarchaeaceae > Thalassarchaeum. The sequence continues at coordinate 26,993 of JAKUUO010000014.1, forward strand.
CAGATCGGTCTTGGACTGGCGCAGTCCGACCTTGGCCTCGTCGAGGATAGACCGGACACTCTCAGCGAGATCGCCGCCTGTGATGCTGACTACCAGACCATCCTCCACGAGGAAAGTCAGCGGTTCATCGAGCAGACTGCCCTCCCACGCGCCGTCGATCACTATCTTGCCACTCATCGTCCCCTCCTTCGGAAGAACGAACACCTTCCCGGCAGGAAGGTTGGTGATCTGTCCGGGCCGATTACAGATACCGTTGTCCTCCAAGACCCATCTGAGTCCGGTACGGAACGTGATGTCGGTGCCTGCGGGACTCGTCACACGCACGTCACGACGCCTGCGAAGCATCGGGTTGAGCCCCGATATCTCGCGCTGCAGGGCGTTGTAGTCGGCAGTCATTCCGCCGATTGCCAGCATCTCCTCGTCGATGCCGGGCATCGAGGCTATCCTAGCCCCCTGCTGTGAGGCGGTGATCCTCGCACGGGTGTGAGTCAGTGAGTTTCGAGTGGCGAGCAGCACAACGTTCTGTCGACGCATCAGGTCGCCAACGGAAGCAGGGGGCTCGTTGCCCTGCCTGTGACTCCGCGGCATCATCATCATGAGTATGCGGTCGGTGACCTCGGCTGCCGCCTCGTACAGTGACCGCCCCACCTCGGCAGTTGAGGGGTCAGTCACCACCAGTACGTGCTCGTGAGGGCGAACCTGCATACATGTCCTCACGACAGAGCGGGCTGCGGTGAGCATGGCCTCCTCACGCTCACCGTCGTCGCTAATGGAAACATCGGACTCCTCGGCCATCGCTCTTCAGCCCGTGATGGGAGTTCCACTATTCAACACCACTCTGTATTGTCAAATCTATTCACCACGGCAGTCATAGGTGAAGGAGGTCTGCGCAGAGTGATGGAAGGCGTCCGGACGGTGCGTCTCGTGGCCGCGCTTGCGGTAGCTGCGATGCTCGCCGGAGGCTGGATGATGAATGCACCAGTCGACGACATCACCGACACCGTCCGTGACGATGGGGGCACAGCCCCCACGTTCGCCGAAGAGGACTCCTCGGGGGACTCGGAGGGCTCTGATGGGGAGCCCGTTCTGAGGCGCGGGGAGAAGGACGACTCAGACGACTCCGGGATGGACCTGCCAGCTCGGCTTTTCGCCGGCGGGGTCGGCGCACTCGGCTCGCTCGCACTCGGCTCGATACTGTTCGAGGCCATGCGAGTCACCGTGCTGGTCGCACTGGTCTCGCCGATGCTCGCTAGGATGAAGAAGAACCGCGAGGACATGCTCACTCGTGGTAGGCTGCTCGGTTACTTGGAGGCGAACGCGGGAATCCACTTCTCGGCCCTGCGTGACGCCTTGGGACTTGCCAACGGGGTCACGGCATACCACCTCCATACCCTCGAGTCGCAGGGCCAGGTCATCTCATGGAGGGACGGCAAGCTGCGACGCTACGCGGTCTCCTCCCTCACCAGGGAGGAAGTCAGTCGGATTCGCAATCCGATTGCCGGCACCCGCCTTGCGATCCTCGAGGTCCTCGCTGAGTCCGGCAACATCGGGCTCTCAGGCACCGAGATTCGCGTGAAGCTGGCCATCTCGCGACAGTTGCTGAGTCACCACCTGAGCGAGTTGCGCAATGGCGAGATGGTGGAAGCAGCCTCCGAGGCCCTACGCCCCAAGTGGCGACTCTCCGATACCGGGAAGGACGTGCTGATTACCTCCAGAGAGGTCGCTCGGGTCGAGGCTGCGGCCGTATGATTCAGGCCCACGAGGATTCAAGGGGTCGGGGCAGCAGGAGAAGCCCGTGAGCCTAGGCAACGGCACCAGCCCGCAACGGCGAGCGCTCGCCATGTCCGTGCATCTGGGCACAGCGTCCGGTGCGCTCTGGGCGCTGCTGTCGTTGGAAGCTATCTTCGTCGAGAACTACCGGCTGGCCTTTTTCTGGATGTTCGTCGCCATGATGGTCGATTCAGTCGATGGACCTCTGGCCCGGTGGGTCGACGTCAAGCGGCATGCGCCGCAGATTGATGGGGCACGGCTCGACGACATCATCGACTACATCAACTACACATTCGTACCGGTCGTCCTCCTGATCCACGCCGGCTGGATGCCGGATCCGGCTCCACTCTGGGCGGCGGTGCCACTCGTCGCGAGCGCCTTGGCGTTCAGCAACACCGGCGCGAAAGACACCGAGGAAGGCTTCTTCCTCGGCTTTCCATCCTATTGGAACGTCTTCGCTTTCTATGTCGTAGTCGCGGCCCCCGACGGCAGCGAGTGGTACGTGCTCCTGCTGACGGTGGCCCTGAGCGCGCTGAGTGTGATGCCCCTCCGCTTCGTCTATCCCAATCGATTCGACCGATTGCGTTGGTTCTTCATCGGCGGAGGCATGGTCTGGATAGCGTCGATCCTGCTCATCGCCCTGCTCTACCCGGACGCTCCTCGACTGCTGGTGCTCGCTTCTCTGGTCTATCCAGCGCTGTACATCGTGCTGTCTCTGTGGCTGGATCGGCAAACTGTTCCATAGGGTAGGGAATATGATGCTGCAAAATGAAGAGTCTGTGTTTCAACTTGGGTTGAACACCTTTGGTGACGTAACAAGAGGCTCCGATGGCCAATTCGAGGAGCATCATGCAGTCCTGAGAAACGTAGTTGAGGAAGCAGTTCTAGCGGATAAATTGGGTTTGGATTTCTTCGGTGTCGGAGAGCATCATAGAGATGATTTCGCAATCACTGCTCCAGAGGTCGTTCTCGGAGCAATCGCCAGTAGAACTGAGAGGATTCGTCTAGGAACAGCCGTTACAGTACTGAATTCAGACGACCCGATTAGAGTCTACGAAAGATTCGCAACACTGGACGCGCTCTCAAATGGCAGAGCTGAAGTAATTCTGGGCCGCGGCTCCTTTACCGAGTCATTCCCTCTTTTCGGATTCAGGATGGAAGATTATGAAAGGCTCTTTGAAGAGAAACTGGAAATATTCTCTTTACTGAGAAATGAGGATGAATTCGATTGGGAGGGGACAATTCGCACCCCCCTTCTCAAGCAACGAGTTTACCCGACTACAGAACGAGGGAGCCTCCGGTCTTGGATAGGTGTTGGAGGAAGTCCCGAATCTGTTGTTCGTGCGGCAAGACACGGAATCCCCCTATGCCTTGCTATCATAGGAGGTCAACCATCTCGCTTCACATCTTTTGTTGATCTCTATCACAGAGCACTGACTCAGTTCGAACAACCCAGTCTGCCTATTTCTGTACACAGTCCAGGCCACATTGCTGAGACAGACGAGCAAGCCAAAGAAGAGATTTGGCCGCATTACCGGGAGATGTTTGGCAGAATCGGACGAGAGCGTGGTTGGCCGCCAGTCACTTACGAGCAATTTGAGCTTGGAGTTGGTCCACTCGGCTCGATGTATGTGGGGTCTCCTGAGACGGTGGCGGAGAAGATTATTCGAAACTCAAAACTGTTGCAGACATCTAGATTTGATCTCAAGTACAGCAATGGCGGTATGCCACATGACCAATTGATGAGTTCGATTGAGCTGTATGCAAAGGAAGTGGCTCCGATAGTTCGCGAAGCGATTACAGATTTCACTCCAATTCCTTGATACGATCTGAATCAAAGGGTAGTGTATGATTCACTCCGGCTGGTGTATGTAGCAGTACAGTCAATCGGTTACTTGTAGGGGGGGCTCTCGCGGAGAGGCGTGGTCAGAGAGTTAATTCGCCTCGAAGAAGTTCACAGGGCCTTCGGTCCACTGACAGTTCTAGAGGGGGTAAATTTACGCATCGACGAAGGCGATAGTATTGGCGTAATAGGACACAATGGATCTGGAAAAACCACACTTCTCAGAACTATCAGTAACCAAGATCAGGATCTTGGGGACATTTCATTCGCCCCAGCATTGAGGCTTGCCTTTCTAACACAAATAAGAGATATAGACGATGATGCGACTCTGAGGCAGGAGCTCAATCGTAGAGGGAGACAGTTTCTAGAGCTAGAAGAAGAAATCTCTGAACTCGAAGGAAAAATGGAGAAACCATCGTTCTATGATGGCGACTGGCAGCCAGACATGGAGAGATATCAGGAGTTGCAGAGTTTGATGGCCCGATCAGGCGGCGGTGACGTCGCCGGGCATGCCCAGGAGATTCTCAAGGCACTGAATCTAGATCAAAACTCGATGGATGTGCCACTAATCTCTCTCTCTGGCGGTGAGCGTGCAAAAGTCGCTCTTGCCAGACAACTGGTCGGACTAAGTCAGATTGATGTTTTCTTCCTTGATGAACCAACGAATCACCTCGACTTCAATACTCTCGAGTGGCTTGAGAGGTTCCTAAACAGATTTGATGGTGCACTGATGATAGTTAGCCATGATAGGTATTTTCTCGATAAAGTCTGCAATAACATCGTTGAGATTCAGGATTCGCATCTTCGTGCCTATCCTGGAAACTACACATCATTTCTAAAGCAGAAGAAAATCTTCCTACGAACATTGAATGATCGAATTGTAAAGATGCAGAAGGAGATTAAGCGTCTCAAAGGGGCCATGCAATCGATGAAGAGAGCCAACAAGTACGACAAATCAGTATCTCAGAAACATTTCATGATTTCGCGCTCCCAACGAGAGTTAAAGTGGCTAAAATCTTTGAAGCCGAAGCAGCGTCAGAGTCTAAATTTCAATCTCCAATCTGCAGAGAAGAGTAGTCTGGAGGTATTGGAGTTCCGTGATGCAAGTTTATCCTTTGAATCTCTTTCAAAACCAATAATCCAGGATTTAGGAGTAAGTGTTCGCAGGGGTCAGAAGATAGGAGTAATAGGACCAAATGGAGCAGGCAAGACCACTCTCCTCAGACTCATTACAGGCGAATTAAATCTTGACTCCGGGAAATTAGAAATCAGTCCCGGGGTGCAAATTGGGTACTTTCATCAAGATCATCGCTCCTTGAATTTTGAACTCACTCCAATCGAAGAGGTTCAGGAATTGAAACCGAGGATGGAGTATGGTGAATTGCGGGCACTTCTTGGGCAGTTTCAATTCACAAAGGAAATGATCTCAACTCCACTTAGCAAACTTAGTGGCGGTGAAAGGGCCAGAGTGGCTCTTCTCAGACTCCTGCTTGAGGAAAATAATATGCTTTTGCTCGATGAACCCACAAACCACTTGGACACAGATGCAAAGGAGGCTCTCGAGACCGCTCTGAATGAGTTTGATGGAGGCATTATCACGGTAAGTCATGACCGATTTTTCCTAGATAAAGTGTGTGACACAATTTGGGATTTACAAGGAGATGGAAACCTAATTGTTTGGCCTGGAAACTATTCTGCTTACAAGAATAGGGTCGTAGGTACCCTGTGAGTCTTGGTGAATCAGAGGGTACCCTTTGACTCGATGTGAATCAGAGGTGAGTCAGTGGGTCTGAATATTCCAACAAATTCCGATAGGAGGAGAAACTCAGCAAAGTGTGGTCCAATAGGGCACGCCCTACAACACCACTATACGCCACTCATCCGGCTGCTTCGGATTCCCGCATAGGAGGGAGGATGAATGAGCGAGGAACGCGACGACGGGCGAGCTACCTCGATGATTCTTGAGGGAGGGACACCGCGCTCTGTAGCCCTGCAGTTTCCCGCTTGGTTCGTCCGAAATCACGAGGGTATTATTCGCCTTTGGGAGACCATCAACCGCCGACGTTGGAGAGGGAATGAATGAGTCGATGCGACTCATTCGCTACCCAATGAGTTGCCCCAATCGTTCAAGGCTGGCACCTCCTGTCAGGGTCATGGGAAACCTCCGATTTATGGGAATACCCAACTGGCTGGCATACGCAGTGATACTCATAATCTTCATACTCCAGATACGGGAATACGTATTTCCCTAACCCAAGTGTTTCACTGGGTTCTGCTGAGAAACCCTATGACTCGGATATGACTCATTATGTGACTCAGAGGGGTTTCAATGGGTTCGACTTCAGGACCAAGTGAGTGCAGATGCATCCATTGTAGCCAACCTGCAGGTCATGCCCTCACATAACCAACCCCCCCATTCCGCTTCACCGCGGTCCTTGCCACTCATGGACTCACAACTGGAGACGACCAACTGATTCCAAGCAGAGGTGCGCCTTAGATTCTCGACCTCGGCAGGTTCACTCCCTGAGTGATGAATGAACCAGACTTGGCCGAGTTCAACAAATCCTTGGGCAGCGCAGATTAGAGCCCAGTGGCCACCAGCTCTGGCGACTAGGTCACCCCCTGCACTGATTATCGCCTTCTCGGCCGATCCCCTCCACTCATCGGCTTGGGAGTGATCAGGCCATAGCAGCAACAGGATTCGCAGCAGTTCAACTACCACCGCGGTAGCACCCGGTACCGCAGAATCGGAGACGGACCTCTGTCTGACGGGAAGTTCAGTGTGGTCGGAACTGGTCATCCAGAAGCCACCATCAGGGTCGGCGAATATTTTGAGCAGCTGGCTGGTGATCTCGCGGCTTCGGTGTAAGCATTCCTTGTCATCCCAGCGTATTCCCCAGCGTAGCAGACCGAGTGCAGCCCATGCATAATCATCTAGGAAACCTGGCCCCCCCAGAGTGTCTCCCCTTCGTGTGCGAAGGACGTCCTTACGAGACAGGAACTCCTTGCAGATATGCTGGCCAATGCTCTTCGCATCATCTTCGGGTAAATCTGCACAGGCGACCAGCAGCATGCCGTTCCACGCGGTAAGCACCTTGTCATCTGTGCCGGGTCGAGCCCGCTCGGTCCGCTTCTCGAGAAGGTGAATACGTAGGTCTTCATCATCATCCAGCCCGCTGACCTCATGTAGTGATAGTACGCTTCGACCACTGTTCTCGAAGTTACCCTGCTCGGTGATTCCGAAGCGTTCACAGGCCACTGTATCCTCAGCCTGCTCGGGAGTCCACAAGTAGAATTCTCCTTCCTCAGATTTCCCGTCCTCTCCGACCGAGTCAGCGTCGAGAGTCGACCACACACCTCCGGAGGGGTCTAGCATCTCATTGCGAATCCATTCTAATGTCAGTCCTATTACCCTGTCATTCTGGCTCCCTATTCCGAGGCGACGCGCCTTCTCGTGAACCGCCAGCATCAGGGCGTTGTCGTACAGCATCTTCTCGAAGTGGGGGACTGCCCATTCAGCATCCACGCAATACCTATGCCAGCCGCCTGCGAGATGGTCGAATAGACCACGGGTCGCCATAACGTCCAACGAATGAGATACGATGTCTCTCTCTCCTGCACGTAGCAAGCCCTCCATCTCCATCGGGTGCGGAAACTTCGGAGCACCCCCTATTCCTCCGTTGACGGGGTCGTAGACTCTCTTGGAGTGGCTCAGTCCAGCCAATATGGATTCCTTGATCAGAGATTCAACATCTTGTGATGATCCCCTTCCTCTCGATGATTTCTGGATTTGCTCTGTAATCAGCCCCGAGGAGTTGATGATCTGCTCGCGTTGCTCCTGCCATGCCTGCACGACGCTCTCGATCACTTGTCCCCATGATGGTTTGTTGTAGCGTTGTACGGGAGGGAAGTAGGTGCCGGCGAAGAAGGGTTTGAGCGTGTCCGGGTCGACAAATACATTCAGCGGCCAGCCACCACCGCCCGTGTAAATCTGGCACGCCGCCATATACAGTGCATCGACATCCGGACTCTCCTCGCGGTCGACCTTGATGCAGACGAGTGATTCATTCATCTGTTTAGCCGTCAGCTCATCATTGAATGATTCATGCTCCATCACGTGACACCAATGACAGGCGGCGTACCCGATGGATACGAGCAGGGGGCGGTCTAGTTTCTTGGCCAGTTCGATGGCTTCCTCGTCCCATGGTTGCCAAGAGACTGGATTAGAGGCGTGCTGGAGCAGATATGGCGAGGTACATCCGCCGAGTCGGTTGGTGATCTCATCTGCCATGGTGCCCCATCGAGTTTAGGCACATGAACCCAATGAATCGCGGGTGAGTCAATGGGGTTCAATGGTTCGGACTTGAGGATTCACTGTTCCGAGATTCCAGCCTTGCGTTTCTTTCCTCTCACGCCTCTCTGGAAGCCAGACCAACTTGAAGTAAACGTCAGCACCAATGACGATTAAGGCGAAGACTGTACAGAGCAGGATGATCAGCCATGTATCCATGGAACTATGAATGAAGCCACTGCACTATAAGCATCTTCAGCGTATCATAGTAACCGATTGAGGCGTATCGGATAATTGGGTTCCCCAGCAGAACCCAATGAAACAGGCCCCGTTGCAAAGAGGCCCAACGACTAAGTGTAGATTATCAATGCACGAATCATGCCTTTAGACACCGGCGATACTAGCTTCATGCTTGTAGCCACCGCATTGGTAATGATAATGACACCCGGATTGGCCTTCTTCTATGGCGGTCTGGTGAGCAGGAAGAACGTTCTGACAATAATGATGCAGTCCTATGTATCCATGGGCGTCTCGACGATACTCTGGGTCGTAGTGGGGTATTCATTATGCTTCAGCGGCGATGTAGGGGGAATAATCGGAAATCTGGATATGGCTTTCTTGAGAGGCATCGAAATCACTGATCTTGGGGGCCTCAACGACACCATCCCGCTATTGTTATTCGTCGCCTACCAGATGATGTTCGCCATCATCACGCCGGCCCTGATAACCGGGGCCTTTGCCAACCGAATCACCTTCAAGGCCTACCTGATCTTCCTAGTGGCTTGGCAGATTCTCGTCTACTACCCCTTCGTCCACATGATCTGGGGTGGAGGCATGTTGGCTGATTGGGGAGTGCTCGATTTCGCCGGCGGCATCGTGGTGCACGCTCTGGCGGGCATGGCGGCCTTGGCCAGCGTCATTTATGTGGGGAAAAGGGGGGTCGAGGATGCTGGCCCCCACAACGTTCCCTTTGTCGCCATAGGCGCTGCGCTCCTCTGGTTCGGCTGGTTCGGCTTCAATGCCGGCAGCGAGCTGGCTGTTGACGAAGTCACAGCGGTCGCCTTCATCAACACTCAGATAGCGGCTGCGTTCGCAGCCATAACCTGGCTGCTTCTGGCCTGGCGCCATGACGGGAAACCCTCGTTTGTGGAGATGCTCATCGGCATGATTGCTGGACTGGCCACCATAACTCCCGCCGCAGGTTTTGTCAGCCCCCAGAGTGCGATGCTCATCGGAGTGGCTGCTGGAGCGGTGTGTTACTTCGCCGTGGTATTTCGGAAGAACAAGGGATTGGACGATGCTCTCGACGTCTGGGGTGTTCACGGCGTTGGTGGTGCTCTTGGAATCGTTATGTTGGGTGTTCTGGCTTCTGAGAGCATCGGTGGGCAAAACGGTCTCTATCATGGTAATCAGGACTTCTTCGTGGTGCAGTTGGCCGGATTGGCTCTGGCCTGCGTCTGGGCCTTCGCGTTCACCTACGGGATGCTGATGATGATTGACAAGGTCACACCGGTGAGAGTGAGTGAGGAAGCTGAGGCTGCACTGGACGTGACTCTCCACGGTGAAAGCGCATACACCGATTAGAACCACGAGGATCAGCCTGACTCAAGGGGTAGCCTCCAATCCACCTATGATTAGCAGGGCAACCTATTGGGCCATGTTGAAATGGACTTGGTACCAGTCCCATCCAATGGAAGACATCGTCTGGCTTAAGCAGATGTTCCGTCAAGAATTGGATTTGCGTCCACCCTCACTTGCGAAAATAGGTGAAAACAGTATTTTGATCCATGATGAGGAGGGAAGTCCAATTGCCCATGCCGCACTATCGAACCGATGGAGCAGTTCCGAAATCAACAGTGTCGTCGTCGACCCTAATCATAGAGGGAGGGGTCTGACGCATAAATTACTGGAGCAGTTTGGAGAGGGGCGACTCTTTGCCTATACTCGGGATGTCCGTCTCCAATCGACATTGTTCAAGGCTGGGTTTGAACGGAGGCTATACCCCGGTTTACTCACCCTACTCAATATTGGGATTAGTCGGATTACAATGTTTTTCTGGATGTTTGTTGCCTTAGAATTTAGGCGTATTTACCATCAGTTCAGGCATCTGCTAAACTACAAATTATTCATTCGTCCGTGAATCAATGGCTAGCGAATGAGTCGGATGAACTAAGGCCTCCAACTGGCCCAAGACTTTGGAGTCTCCCTGACGTGGAAGGCTAACAGGCACAATTCATTTCCGTAGGTGGTGTTGATGTGCTGCTCGACTATGGAGAATGCCCACTTAGCCAAGTTCTCAGCAGTAGGAACGAAAGGCACTACCAGCGTCTTGTGGTCATCGCCCATGACTGACAATGCCTGCATGGCCTCAGTATCACCTTCGTAGATGATGAAGGCGTGATCCACTACATCGTGGATATGCTCCTCTAGTATCTTCGAGACGTCTCCGAAGTCGATCAGCATCCCTTCCTCTGAAGCACCCTCCTGCGTCACTACCTCACCTTCGAGCTCTGCTTCCCACCTGTACCTGTGGCCGTGTAGGTTTCGGCACTTGCTCCTGTGGTTGGGAATCCTGTGGCCGGTGTCTGTGTCCACCCTTCTTCGGATGGAAGTGCTCATGATTCTCCCTCCGGCACGAAGTCCATGCTGGCTGAGTTGATGCAGTACCTCTCTCCGCCGAACTGCCCGGGCCCATCATCG
>JAKUUO010000015.1 GCA_022448665.1 Candidatus Thalassarchaeum betae
TTGCCCGACGACCAGATGATTTCGCTGGTTCTGGTGGCAGCCCTGCTGCTGATATCCAAATTGCGTGACATGCTGGACTATAGCGGTCTCCTGGCTGCAATGGCAGTGGGCCTAGCGGTATCGCTGCTGGGCCACTGGACGTGGCTGGTCATCCTCATCGTCTTCCTCATAGTCGGCTCGCTAGCCACGAAATGGCGCTTTGAGGAGAAGCAGGCCCTCTCCATTCAGGAGGCCAATGAGGGAGTCAGAAGCTGGCTCAATGTGACGGCTAACGGCGCAACGGCATCGATGATCGGCTTCTGCAGCTGGTACTTCGGCGAAGCCGATTGGTACTACCTAGCCCTAGCCTCCTGTGTGGCCGTGGCAGCATCCGACACGCTGGCTTCGGAGATAGGCAGCCTCGATCCGAGGACTCGCAGCATCATCAACCTCGAGGCCGTCCCTCCCGGAACGAACGGTGGAATGTCCCCCACTGGAACTGCTGCGGCCCTGTTCGGAGCCCTCCTTATCGCAGTGGTCGCCGTGCTCATGGCCCCCACGGCAGGCGATTCGACCGATTCCGCAACTCTGCTGGTGGTCGTCACGACGATTGGCTGGCTCGGCTGTCAAGTCGATTCGGTGCTGGGGGCCCTTTTGGAGAACGAGGGCTACATCGGCAAGCACACGGTGAATTTCCTAGCCACCTTGTCTGGGGCTGTCATGGCGGTCTATGTGGCATTCAGATTCCTTTAACCGGAGAGCGTGAGGTTTGTACTATACGAAAAGAGGACTTGGACATGGCAGAGGGCATCACAGCACATAGGACGAGCGTTCTGGTCCTGATGCTCATGCTTCTGATGGCCGTCTCCGCGAGCTCGATCGCGAATGCCCAGGACGCCGATGATTCAGAAGGCCCGGGAATCACATGGGAACTGCCCGAGAATCACATGCTCTACATGAAGGGCACAGAGCAGCAGCCCTTCCTCGACAGGAACTGGACCACTAACACCGGCGAGCCCTTGGGCAAGGCTGAGTTCACCAAGTTGGGCTCTGCGACCAATCCCAATCTGCTGGAAATCCAGTCAGCCCCGCTCGCCGAGTCATTCCGCTTTGAAGGCAACATCACTGTCAGGCTGTTCGCCTCGCTCGAATCGACCAACGACGGCTGTAGGCTGACCAACGTGCTTCCCGGTGCAGCCGGCGCCGAGACTGCCTTTCAGGTCTCTCTTTCTCTCGGCAGCACCGTTGTACTGGATGGCGCCGAGACGAACTCGCTTCCCATGGAGGAGTCTTATCTATCGGCTCATGAGTTCACCGTCCGGGCAACTGATGTGAACGTCTCCCTCGGGCCGGGGGACCTAGTCTCTATGGACATCGACGTCCAGCACGATTGCATCCAGACCGGTGTGCTGTGGTGGGGCACCTACGATGCTACCTCTGGAATCATTCTGGATGGCGATGTCATAGATCCGCAGTTGGAATACACCATCGACTCGAACAGGATGGTAAGGGTCGAGTTCACCCCAATCTCGCCATGGGGTCCCGATGACTTCGATGGACAGGTAGTGGAAATCGTCGGCCCCATGGACTGGGATGAGATGTTCCACGGATTCGGTAAGGAGGACCAGCGACTCGAGCACTTCGAGTCGCCGCATGGAACCCGGGTCGGCGAGGCCAACAGGACCATCATCACATGGTCCTCCGAGAAGCCATTGGAACCAGGCAGGTACATGGTCGATGCGTGCTTCACAGTCACCGACCAGGACCCCGGGGAGCTGTGTGACGCCATCGGAGTTCTGCGTTTCGAGGTTCCCGAAGACCCAAGGCCAATGGTGGCTGCCATGTGGGCCGCGGTCATCGTCCCACTGGGGATAATCGGTTGGATCGGCGCTTCTATGCGCGAGGCGATGCTGCCGATGCAGGCATATGCCGTCATTCTCCTGTTGGCACTGGCAGCCCTAGGACCGGCCCTTCATCTGCCTGACATCGATACCAATTCCCCTAGGAGCGAAGGCGCTGCACCGTCATTCGCCCTCCTTTCTCACGGCGGCGGCGATATGGTGAAGCTGTCGGATCTGCTATCTGATTCAGATGCCGTCGTAGTCGGACTCTTCCAAACCAGTTCGCCCAACGCCGAGCGTCAGCACAAGGACTTCGAGGGCGCCGCCATCATGATCGATGCCGACATAGCCTTCGTTCAGATAGCGACCGGAGAGAATGTCCAATCAGTCGATCTGGACACCTACTCCCTATCGTTGAACGAGTCATGGCCACTATTGATGGACGAGTCCGACGCTTCGGTTGGGAACTCATTTCCCAGTGGTGCGACGGACGCAGTGATAGTCATAGATGCCGCGGGTTTCATCACGAGCTGGCAACCGGGGACCATGTCTGCCTTGGAGATAGAGGAGGCCGCATCCTCAGCATCCAAGGGCTCCGGGAACAACCCTCTGGCCCTGTTCTCGATGATCATCAGCACTGCTGTCCTACCTCTGTTGGTGCTGGCCATGCCCCGAAATAGGGAGATTGAGTTGCCCGAAGGGCCGATTTTCCCTGGCGCAGGCTCCTTGATGACAGCCGCGGCGGCGGCTCTCGGATTCGGTTTGTGGGCACTTCCGGTGGCCCTGATGGCTGCCTTGGGTCTGGGTTCGGTCTGGATATGGATTGAGTTGCTTCTGGCAGCCGTGCTGGTCTATCATGGCCTTTCGGTCCTGCTACGTGGTAGGATAATCGAGGTCGAAGCAATAGCGGCTAAGGGATATTCGCGCCTGCCAACGGAGTACAAGGCTTGGCGTGATGTGGCCGGGTTCAGCGAGGACGCCTATCTCGGCCTCTGGCTCGCATGGTTGCTCTGGCTGCGAAACCCCTCGATGATTCCCCAAGGTGTGGGCGCCGTAGCGCGCTCGGATTTGATAGGAATCCCACTCGCGATCCTCGCTATGCTGGGGTTCCTCCTCGCAGCGGGAATCATCGTCAGCCTAGCCCGATCCGTAGCCTTGGCCCCTGGGAAGATGGCGCGCGTTTTCGGATGGCTTAGTGTTGGTATACGCCCGCGCGCGTGGGGGCTGGCCTCAGCCACCCTCGGCGTCTGGGTTCTCCTCAGCCTTCTCGTAGGCCCTATTCTCGGCTCCCTGTGATGGACTGGATAAGTCAACCGAGAGCATCATAAGAGTGAGGCCCTAGGGCAAAGCACTCCTACGGGGGTATAGTATAACCTGGTAGTACCGCGGGCTCCAGTTGCACGGGAATGACGACGAGAGGGTTTCTGATGGCTTTGATGACCAACTGGAGCACCGACCTGTCGCAACCCGAGAGCGTGCGCAATCCAGGTGCACGCTAAGTGGAAGACACCCGCTGATCTGGGTTCAAATCCCAGTGCCCCCACCATTTCCTAACACAGCGTCCAGCATCTCGCGCTGCTCCCTTGAAGGTTGGATTGAAAGACTACGCGCAGTTCGCGTGTTCGATGGATGCCAAGGTGCTCAATGCACTCCTGTGTGCCTTTCTGGTGATTCCCCTCGCTGGAAGCATAGCCCCTCCGACTGTCATGACACTGGATAAGCAGGGCTTGCAGTTGATTGAGGAGGGGCAAACTGCTCTGGTACCGGCACAAGCACCCGTGACTTGGGCCAACCCTGGGCCATGGTGGTCGTGGACATCGCTTGACGCAGATCGCAATGGCGTCCATGACTCCCTCCAGATCGCATCCGGTCCAGTCAACATCGGTCTCTCGTACGAGCGTGCCGTCACCGATTCCAACAGGGACGCACTCGCTCTGCTCGGGCATGAGATTCACCTCGAGCTCCCTGTCGTCGATGCTCTGCTGATTGGCGCTGTCGACGCTTCCGAAGTCCAAACGCTCGCCCAATTGGACGGCGTCGTGATGGTCGAGCGCTACGGCTCGCTAGTGTTCTATGGCGATATTCAGACACCAGCGGTCAAGGCTCGCAATTCGACTGAGTATCCAATCGGCGCATGGGACCTCGGAATCAGCGGAGAGGGAGTGAACATAGCCTTGACCGACACCGGAGTCGACAACGAGCACCCGGGACTATCCAGCAAGTTCGTCGCCGGCTACGATGCCGTGTGCTACATGCACACAGACCCCCAGTGCCTACTGGCGGGCGGGCGCGAGGAGGACGGCTCCTTCGATCCTGACGACGGCAACCAGCACGGCACAGCTTGCATGGGGATGGCGAGTTCCACTGGAATCGAGCCCGACGGCAGCCAGTCCAATTACTACGGAGCGGCACCGAACGCATCCCTCATCGATGTGCGTATAGGCACCGATGTCGGTGCAGGCCCCTTTGAGAACTACCTCCTCGAGCAGGAGTTCTACGAGTCTGCCATGAACGGCCTACAGTGGATTATCGACCACAGGGACGATGCATGGCCCGGAGTCGATGAAGCCAACCACGGAATCGACATTATCTCCCTGTCATGGGGCATCACCAGCCACGAGAACGGCGGCTCGGACGGCACCGACATGCACAGCAGGATACTCGACGAGGCCATGGAGGCGGGCGTAACCGTCTCGAACGCCGCTGGCAACGATGGCCCCGACAATGACGGCCTATCGGGAATGAGCGCTTCTTCCCTTTCGATTACTGTCGCAGCCACTGACGACCACAACACCGTCGACCGCTCGGACGACACCATCGCATCCTACTCGTCTCGCGGCCAGCGCAGGGACAACGGGGACGGCAACCCCCTGAACGAGCTCATCCCCGAGATCAGCGCCCCGGGAACTAACATCATCCAAGCCGAGGGATGCTTCACCAGTGGCGGCTGCAACAACTTCCTTGGCGGCGACGCCTCTGATAACTCCTACAGTGGCAGAGGGAGCGGGACCTCATACGCCACTCCTTCGATCAGCGGCGTTGCAGCTCTGGTCATCGAGGCGAACGCGAACCTGACGCCACTGCAGGTGAAGGAAGTGCTCAAGCAGACCGCAGAGCGCCTCGGCGAGCCCAGCGCCCCTGACGTCGACCCCTACTGGAACCGGGACTTCGGTTACGGCTACGTCGATGCTCACGCCGCAGTCACGCTGGCATTGTTTCTGGCGGCCAGTGGTCAGTCCGAGTCTGTCGACACGAGCCTGCAGAACCACCTGCTCAGCGTCATCGACTCCAATGGCACCATCAACGTCACAGGACACGCTTGGGGTCAGTTGGGCAGCATCGAGCGTGTCGAGTACCGCATCGACGGAGGCGACTGGGATGAGACGACATATTCGGCCGAGCCGGGTGAGATAGGTGCACTGACTCCGTTCATGTGGCACGTCATCATGAACCCCGAAAAGCTCAGTGAGGGCGGCCATGAGATCGAGGTCAGGGCGGTCTCAGGAGAGGGCAACTCCCTGCCCGTACTGGTGACAGTGCACGGTTCGGGCAGTGAAGGTAATGGTTTCTCAGTCCCGCCTATCGTTATCGTGGGGATTGCCTCGGTGTTCGCTATCTGGGTAGCATCGCTGGCCCTGCTGAGGTTCCGCTCCGACGGCGAGATAGACAGCCTGCTGTCCAATCTGCGCAGGAAGGAAGAGGATTCCGCCATCGAAGAGGTCCTAGATGCAGAAATCGTTGACGAAGAGGCAATAGACTAGAGAATCCGCAGGATTCGAGGCACCTCATTCAAAGCCTAGAACACTCGTCCATGGGCCATGGTGAGGTTCTCCGAGCGTGCGAACAGCATCAATCCGACTGGCGTGCGCCGGATGTTTGACATGGCCGACGACGACGCGGTGCAGTTCGGGCTGGGAGAGCCAGACTTCCAACCTCCTGAAATTGCCATCGAAGCCTTCGCCAAAGCAATGAAAGATGGCAAGAACAAGTACACCACGACTGCTGGTCTGCCGGCTCTCAGGCAGAAGATAGCAGAGACATGGCATCATCGCATTCCGGAGTTGAACGCATCCAATGTCTGCATCACGATGAGCGGCACCAACGGATTGCTGGACATTTTTCTCGCTTTAGTCGGACCGGGCGACAACGTCCTGATTCCAGAGCCCTACTTCCCGCTCTACCCTTCTGATGTCGTAATCTGCGGCGGCGAGCCGAATCTTTACCCCTGCACCTTCGAGAACGGCTTTGTCCCGACCATAGAAGACCTCGAATCGAGGGTCGATGAGAACACAGTGGCTGTCCTGTATAACTTCCCCAGCAACCCGACCGGCGGCAACGTGACCGCCTCCCAGAGGGACGAGTTGATCGCCTTCGCCAGTGAACATGATCTCTGGCTAATCACAGACGAGGTCTACGACCGTATCGTCTACGAAGGACAGCACGTTTCTTTCCTCGGCGCTGGATATGACAGGGTGATAATGGTGCAGTCGTTCTCCAAGACCTTCGCTATGACTGGCTGGAGGATTGGATATATCCTCTCCTCGGACCAAGAAGCGATGGCCCAACTGACCAAGATGCAGTACTACGTCACGGCATGCAGCAACGATGCCATGCAGCACGCCGTCCTCAAGGCGCTGGAGGAAGCGCCGGATTACCCCCGGAAGATGTGCGCCGAATTCAAGACGCGGCGCGATTTGATCTGTGAACGACTCAATGCGATGCCGGGCGTCTCGTGCCATGTGCCCACGGGAGCGTTCTACGTGTTCCCCAAGGTGGATGTCCCGGGGATGAACAGCGAGGAGATTGCGATGGCCCTGCTCGAAGGCGGCGTCCTGTGTTCTCCGGGAACCGCGTTCGGCGCCGCAGGCGAAGGACACCTGCGCTTCGCTTACACCACCGGGCGTGAGGACATTGACAGGGGAATGGACCGAGTCGAGGCGGTGCTAGCGAGGCTGAGAGGGGACTGATACGCACATGAGCCCGTTCGCTTCGCTCGCCGTCTGCATGCTGTCGATGGCTGCCGGGTTGCAAGCCTCCAGCCTGAGGCCGAATCAGTATTCTGTGATCATACTCTGCTTCTCACTCGCATGGCTCTGGTTCGACGGCCCCAACGCGCCCGGCTTCGGACTCAGCTTAGGCTCTGGATGGGTAGTGCTGAATCAGGCCGTCGACCGGCTGGCCCCCCTTAATTGAAATCTAGTCCTCGAACAGTCTGAAGGGCAGGTCGATCATTCTGCCACCCTCCTCCTCTTCCGGCTCCTCGCCATCCTGTTCGTCTTGCTCATCATCTTCTGGCTTCGAAAAATCAGGTAGGGTGAAGGGGGAAATTCCGTCCTCCTCCTCTTCGGAATCCTCCTGCGGTGCGTCCAACAGCTCCATCTGCAGATTTTCCAAACCATGCTCCTGCCCCTTCATCCAGTCAGGCATGTCGTACGCACCACCTAATACAGATAAGGTGGTGAAGGTGGCCATCGGAAGCACCGATATCGCCACTAGAAAGTCTATGATAGCGGTATCAGGGATTGCTGAGTCAGGCACGATGGCGTTCAGGATGGCTGTCTCAAGTTGCACCTCGTTCCACTGCGTCACATCAACTTCTAGCCAATTCAGGGAGGCCGCTAGAAAAGTCCTCGCTATGAGCCAGAACAGCAGGATTGGGAGTACCCAGGAGAAGCGTGAGACTCGCCATAGGACTGTCCGGAACATCGCAGCGATGCCAACCAGTCTCCATGAGATGACAGGTTGCATCCTAACAGCCACCCACAGCGCGATCATGTAACCCACCATGCCCAGTTCGAAAGCACGGTCGGGTTGGATAATGCCCTCGGGCACCCCCTCCATTATCAGCAGCGGGACTGCGATTAGCAGGACCTGCATAGGGACCGCGAGGAGCTGTAGCCCTCCGTGCACTGAAATGAGGTCGTACTCATCGTCAGTAGTCTTACTGTGGACCAGCCGAGCCATCCTTCCGTACGGGCTGCCGTGGAGTGAAAGCCTCGCTCGATCTATCAGCGCAGGGTCCCCCTTCCTCCTGCTTAGTCCGAGAACCGGCGTCCAGCCTCCTCGATCGACCACCGCTGTCGGTCGGTAACCCCCGAATAGGAGTGCGAGCACAAGTGATAGCACCCCATATAGAAGCCCGGCTATGATTATCCAGTTCACCAGTTCAGTACGGACCGCCACCGAGAAGTTATCCCTGTCTATCTCCAGTAGATAGGTCAGTGAGAATCCGATAATGGGAATCAGGGTGACCTGGAGGAACACTACTGCGTACAGCATGGACCTCTGACGTATTTTGCGACTCGCCACGGGAGCCACGCCTCACCAAGCGACCATAAGCCCTTCACCGTGCTTCCATCCTCATTGTGCGGTTAGCCGACCAGAATCAAACCGCCAAATACATGGGCTTCCGCCCTACGGGCGGCGAACGCGTCAACCGAACCTTCATACATGGTTTTGAGTCCCCCGAATTCATTCTCATGCGTAGCCTGTCGCCATTCCTCCTAGTCTCTCTCATGCTAGCGATGAGCATGGCGCCCATGGCTGTCAACTCGATGATTGACGAGCCTGCACCCGACCGCTCGGCGACCCCCAAAGCACTCATCGATTTCGAAGTAACCGCAATCGAGGTGGGCGCATCTTGGAACTTAGCCGAGCAATGGACCCAACCGGACGGCTCGATAGAGGAGTTTGTGATACGGGACGAACTCACTCAAGTCAATGTCACGTTCACTCAAGTCGGCACCTCGAGCCAACCCGCTTATGCAGAGGCCTGGATGCAGGTATGGCATCCGATAGGCTTCCTCATAGAGGAGCATTACGTCAACATGACCCTGTCGGGCCTGCAGTCTACAACAGAATCCTTCTACTACACTCCCGATGCCGCTCACAGCGCTGTCGATGATGACGGCTACCTGTACGGCGGGATTATCGTGCGTGGCACTATCGACGGCGGTCTCGCCGACGATAACGAGGACAACAACGAACTCGACAGGGAGATCCCGGTCGCGGTCTGGAATGACCCCATGGAGAACGGCTTCTGTGGCGATGTCGACGGCGATCAGGTCATCGACTGCCCCAATTTACTCAACGCCAACGAGCCCACTTGGGCCGGCATTGGGTACGACGCCGACGGAACGTTGTCCTCGGACCCCGACTACTACGGGCACTGGCGGATGGACAACGCCTCTAGTAGTGTGGAAGACAGGCACTGGCGCGTATCGAGGCCCGGGGCTGACTATGCCAGTAACAGGCATGACAGGCTGTGGTGGGGCTGGTTCACCTCCTTCGACACCTGTGAGGACCCGGGCCATGGGCTCAACTTCGGGACCCTCGACTCCTCTATCTCAGGGGTCTACGGGAACAACTTCTGCAAGATCAGGATCAGATCGTTCGACTTCATCTCGATGCAACTGGTCACCCACGCGTGGGGTGAGATGGCTGCAGGCGACGACATGCGTATTGAGGCAGACGCGGGCGGGGGGTCGCTGGAGTACTACGACTATTCCGCCCAGAACATCTCGAAGAACCACGCTGATTGGACTCAGTTGGTCTGGAACATGACCGACATCCACCCCAACGCTGACTACACCATGGCATTCCTCTTCGACTCTAACAGCTCCTTCGCGAATCAGGGCATCCACCTCGACTCCTTCCTTCTATTCGGCTTCCAGAGGGTGGCCGAGTACGTACTCGAAGCCGACTGCGACGACCCTCTCCCAAACGCGTACATGGTAGTGCCAGACGACTCCCGGCCGCCTTCGCTCTACTGCCGAATCAAGAACAAGGGATACGTCGACATCACCCTGCGCCTCTACACCGAGGTCTCGAACATGACGTGGATGAACGGATTTCCGCTAAGAATCGATTCCAACAACATGTTCGACCATGACAATTACGTCGTGACCGAGGTCATACATGCACTAGAAACGATGGACACATGGTTCAACCTCAGCATCCCATCAGGCGCCAGCGTCGAGGAACTGAACTGGTTCGTCGGGATCAACGACGGTACCACCAACCTATCCAAAGTCGTCATCGATTTGCCCGTTTCCGTGATTGCTGCGTACTCGGCTGACCTGCAACAGAAGCCACTCGCCAATCCCGCAGCGGTACTGTACCCAGGAACCAATGGCAGCGTGTCTATGACGCTTAGGAACACGGGCAATCAGATTGCTACTTGGAACCTCGGCGCGACCTTCGGCGACAATCGCTGGGCCGCCGAGAATCTGGTATGGTATGACTCGAACGGCACGTTGGTCACAAGTCTGGAGATGGGCATCACTGACGAGTTCGAGCTGAACGCATTGGTGACCGCCCCAGATGAGATCACGCCCGGTACCTACTCGATCACGCTCCTTGCCAACGGAAGGGCGCCGGCGAACTTCGTGGCGGACTGGACCATCTACATCGAGGTACCAGTCCACCACGACCTCGTTTTGGTCCCTGAAGTCACCCATATCATGGCGCCAGCGGACGGCTTCCTAAGGCTCGTTGAGATCATGATGGTCAACAACGGAAACTCGGAAGAGGCCTTTGACCTCTCAATACTGTCGGACTGGAAACTCGGACTTTCCCTCAATGCAGAGCAGAGCCTCGGCATCGACCCGTTCGGAGGCGATGGCACGGTCATGCTGCTGCTGCCGATGCCGTACGGCACCGCCAACGAGACCTACGAGATTTTCGTGCTGGCAGGCAGCCAAGACGGATCCGAGTACCAATCCAGCGTGCGAATCCTGCTCACTGTGCCGGTCACGAACCTCGTCGAGGTGGAGGATCTCGACATGCTCCAAGAGGTCTTCAGAGGTGGAGACGATGCTAGGACGGTAAACTGGGAGATCACGAACAACGGCAATGTGAACGATGCCTTCAACATAGGTTTCGAAACCAGTCACCCCGATGTCTGGGTGCAGGCTGACGGCCTGACCGACGGCCGGACCCCCTACATCGCGCCCGGCTCGTCACTCAATCTGACGGTGCGCTACGCGTTCGGCGACAATGCGTTCGGGGACCGTGACATCACCCTCATAGCGACCAGCGTGGAAGCAGCCGATGATGGCCTTGTTGTTACCGGCAGCGGCACTGCTGAGTTCCAGGTCGGTAATCAGGGCTGGATTGGGCTGGTTCCAACCAATTCACCTATGACAATCACCGAGAGCGGCGACGACTACGCATTGGTCTTCACCGTGACCAACCGCCATCCGACCGACGACCAGCTTCTCCGAGCTGACATCGATCGCAATTCTGATATTTTCTTCAACATATTCGACGCGCGCGTGCACCAAGACGACAGGGACTTCGTCCTACCTTCGCAGGAGTCGAGGTCGATTACGGTGTTCCTTACCGTGAGTGAGGAAAATCTGAACAACCTCGCCGAGAATGAGATGTCGTTCGACATCACACTCGAAGTGGACGGTGACGTGGACAAGGCCTCGAGCAACGCCACGATAGTAATGGTCAAGCCCGTTCCGGTAGACGACGGCCCCGATGTCGAGGAGTTCGCATGGTTGACCGGAAACATCCTGTTCGTACTGATCGGCCTCGGTGTCATCGTCGCTGTCCTCGTCGTGTCGTTCAGGATATACAGTGCCGCGACAGCCCCGCTGGAGGAGATATCGACCCTCGACACTTACGAGATGACAGTAGATGGAAGCGGTTGGGACGGGCCTGAGAAGGAGATTCCCGATGCCCCGATGCTTCCAGCGGACGACGAAGTGGCTAACTCGATGTACGGCGGCGCTCAGGAGATATTCGAGCAGCCGCCGGAAATGCCGCCCCCGCCTTCAGATCCCGAGCCTGAACCGGAGCCCGAGCCTGAACCGGAGCCCGAGCCTGAACCGGAGCCCGAGCCTGAACCGGAGCCCGAGCCGGAAGGCCCAGAGCTGCCACCCGGTGTCCCGCCGATTCCTGATGCCGGCCTTCCTGAAGGCTGGTCCGTCGAGCAGTGGATCCACTATGGCCAGCGATGGCTCGACCAGCAGAACAGCGAATGAGCGTGTGATGCAGGACGCCAGCGCCCATGCGAGGGCTTATGACCCCCCCATCGGTCGCCGGATTCCGGAGCGTGATTTCCTGTGTACGGCGGTCAACAACCGATTTTCATTCTTAAGGAAGGCACCGAGAGGACGACTGGCCGCTCGGCGCAGAGCAACAATATCGCGGCTGCGAAGGCCGTAGCCGACGCAGTCCGCTCGACTCTAGGGCCCAAGGGCATGGACAAGATGCTGGTCGACAGCATGGGGGATGTGGTAATCACCAACGACGGTGCTACCATCCTCAAGGAGATGGACATCGAGCACCCCGCTGCCAAGATGATCATCGAGATTGCCAAGACCCAGGAGCAACACTGCTACGACGGCACCACCAGCGCTGTCGTCATCGCTGGCGAGCTCCTCAAGCGCAGCGAGGACCTCGTAGAGCAGAACGTTCATCCGACCGTCATCTGCGAAGGCTTCAGACTGGCTTCCGACAAGGCCTCCGAACTGATCGACACGCATTCCATAGCCGTTGACAAGTCTATGCTCGAGGAAGTCGCCAAGACCGCACTCACCGGCAAGAGCGCAGGAGCTGTGAAGGAGTTCCTCGCAGATATCAGCGTGCGCGCCGTTCTCTCGGTTGCCCAAGAGGTCGATGGCGAAATCGTCGTAGACCTAGATGACATCAAGGTTCAGAAGAAGCAGGGCGGCTCGATTCGAGACAGCAGCCTAATCGATGGCATCATCCTCGACAAGGAGCGCGTTCACAGTGGCATGCCACGTAACGTCGCCGACGCCAAGATAGCGCTCATCAACTCGGCCATTGAGGTCAAGAAGACCGAGATCGATGCTAAGATTCAGATTACAGACCCGGGCATGCTCTCACAGTTCCTCGACGAGGAGGAGAAGTTCCTCAAGTCACTGGTCGATAAGATACAGGATTCAGGGGCCAACGTGGTCATCTGCCAGAAGGGCATTGACGACTTGGCCCAGCATTACATGGCCAAGGAAGGAATCTTTGCCATACGGCGCGCCAAGAAGAGCGACATGGAGGCGCTGTCCAAGGCTACCGGAGGCCGAATAGTAACCAACATCGACGACCTCTCATCGGACGATCTAGGCGTGGCCTCCAAGGTAGAAGAGCGTAAGATAGGCGAGTCCGACATGGTCTTCGTCACAGGGTGCCCCGAGGCCAAGAGCGTCTCAGTGCTTCTAAGGGGAGGTACCGAGCACGTGGTTGACGAAATCCGAAGAGCCTTCGCCGACGCCATGGGCGTAGTAGCGGTTGCTTACGAGGATGGAGAGGTCTTGACGGGAGGAGGCTCTGTAGTGGCTGCAATCAGCCGTGACCTGCGCTCGTACGCAGAGGGTATTGGCGGCAGGGAGCAGATGGCCATCGAAGCCTTCTCCGTCGCCCTAGAGGTCATCCCCCGAACTCTCGCCGAGAACGCTGGACTCGACCCCGTCAACACCATTATCGACCTCAGGAAGGCGCACTCGGAGGGCAAATCGCACTTCGGGGTAAACGTCTACGAAGGAGGCGTTGCTGACATGAAAGAGGGACGAGTGTTCGAGCCGAGCAGAGTGGTCGAGCAGGCCATCCAGAGCGCTTCCGAGACCGCAGTGATGATTCTAAGGATCGATGATGTCATCTCCAGCCGAAGCTCCATGCCTGCGCCAGACGGCGCTGACTTCGATGGCCTCGGAATGTGAGTCTGCCAAATCCCAATTGGTGGAATACGGCCTGCGGCCGTAGACTTGAGATGCACTAGATTCAATAATCGTGTTCGGGTGCCCAAAGCGCCGATAGGCGTGAGTGATTGACGTGGCCATCTTCAGCGTCTACATCGAAGACGGCTGCATCGTCTGTGATGCCTGTGAGGAAGCGGCCCCCAATGTCTTCGAAGTGACCGATGACACCTGCTTCATCAAGCCAGATGTCAGAATCGACGGCGGCTACGACAGGAACGAGGGCAAGTCTGGCTTGAAGGCCGAAGTCATCTCCGCTTTCTCAGACGACATTCTCGATGCCGCTGACGCCTGTCCGGTAGACGTCATCATCGTGGTCGAAGGCACCGGCGAGGAACCCCCTGAACCAGAGGAGACCGCAGCCCCAGAACCAGAGGAGATGATGACCGAGGAGGTCGTCGCAGAGCCGGTTGAGCTCAGCGGTGATGATTTGGAGGGACTGCTGGCCACCGGCGACCGCTCTATGAGCATCATGTTCGGCTCCCAGTCTGGGAACTCCGAGGATCTGGCCGCGAAGTTCGCCAAACGGGCTTCCGGCTACGGTCTCGACGCCACGGTGGTCGACATGGACGGCTTCGACCTGTCCACTCTTCCCAGCATGAAGAGGGTCCTCATCATCTGCTCTACTTGGGGAGAGGGCGAGATGCCGGACAACGCCGAGGAGCTCTGGCAGCAAGCCAGTACGGATTCGGCCCCCAAACTCCCGGGCGTGCACTTCACCGTTTTAGCCCTCGGCGATACCAGCTACGAGTTCTATTGTGAGTCCGGAAAGGACTGGGACCGACGCTTCGAGGAGTTGGGCGCGACCCGACTGGTCGAGCGCGTGGACTGTGACGTGGACTATGACTCTGCAGCCGCCGCTTGGGCGTTGGACGCACTGGCTGCCATGGCTGCGGTCGATGGCAATGGGACGTTCCACGAGGACCAGGTCGAGGCAATCAAGGATTACGTCAGCGGCGCCGCAGCAGCAGGCGCGGCCGGCGAGGACGGCTTCGTAGTTCCCAACATCACCACCGAGGCCATCCAAGTCGAGATCAACATCTTCCGCTACAATCCAGTAACTGCTGCCTCTGGCAGGGATACCTGGATCTGCGCACTCCCAGGGCACATGTCCGTCTTGGAGGTGCTGAGAGTGCTCAAGGCGACCCATGATGGCAGCCTGACCTTCAGGGACGGAACCTGCGATGACCCGACCACCGCGATCTCGGTGAACGGCAGGCTGGTCCTGCCGGGCAACGTCCGGCTGGATTCGGTGGCTCCGACGCGAGATGGTGGACTGCGACTCCGCATCGAACCACTCCCGGCGTTCGACGTTCTCCGCGACCTCGTCGTCGACCACTGGACACTGGAGCGCAAGCGCGAGTCGGCCAAGCCGTGGATGGTGGCAGCGACCCGCGAGGGAGCCGATACCGCACAGGGAGTCATGGGGACGATGGACCCGGTGACTGCTACTTCGCTGCATTCGATGACCGACTTCTCGAGCGCCCCTCTCTTGCACTCCTGCTCGGATGCGACACCCCACTCCGAGGAATATCTCGGTCCGTCTGTTCTGGTAGGGACTTGGGCTAGGATACACGACCCGAGAACTGCCGATTCAAATCGCGAAGGGCTGCAAACAGTAATCGACTCACGGAACGGTATCAAGGCCGAGACCGATCTAGCCTCAATCCGTCGTCAGAACGACTCTTCCAGGGTGGTTGCCGAGGCGTTGCTAGACGCACGTACTTCGGCACTGTCTAGAGATTCTTTCAACGGCAGACACGGCAAGCACGTCTGGTGGTACACATGGACGGTCAAGAGCAGTGGCAGGGTGAATGACACGGTGATCTACAGACAGGTTCTGGGTCCTATGGGACTGATGGGAAACTTGTTCTCGGGCGTCACCGCGCGCATGGTCTTCGGGTTCACTCGTACCGGCGGCAAGGTGTTCAACGACCTGCTAGGCATGTTCGCTCCGCCAGCCGGCATAGGCAAGATGCCAAAGCAGTTCAACTCCCAAGTCGACAACCACCATGAGGTCGTCGCGATATTCAACGAAGTGGATGGTAGGTTCTGATGGCTGTGAAGTACGCTTACCATCCAGGGAACGTGGCCCACAGCAGCGCCATAGAGGTGGCCGAGACGATGCCCCCTGTCGCGCGCTCCTTGGGTATAGAGCTGATTCCCCTCAAGGGCGCGACGAGTTGTGGCGCTGGCATCATCAGGCAGGCAAGCAGACGCCTGCAACTCACTCTCAACGCACGAACCTTCGCGATGGCTGAGGAGCTCGGACTCGAAATCATCACCCCGTGCGCTGCCACCGCTGGTAACCTGCACGAGGATCTGGCGATGTTGAAGGATGACCCGAACCTGCTGGCGGAGATAAATGAGGTTCTTCAGAGGACCTGCGACATGACCTTCTCCGGTGAGACTGGAGTCCATCACCTTCTGCACGTCATCGTCGACGAGATCGGCCTTGAGAAACTCGAGGCCGTGGCCAAGAACCCGATTGACTTCAACGTCGCCGGATTCTACGGCCCCAACATCCAGCAGGCCGGCGCCTGCGGAGGCGACGATGTGTACGACCCCGATTACCTCGAGCAGGTCATCGGGGTCCTCGGCGGGTCTCCTGTTGACTGGGAGAGCCGGACCCAGAGCGTAGGGGTGCCAGGTCTGTTCTCAGAGGAGCCGACTGTACTGCGTCAGACCGCCGCCGTTTTGTCCGAGGCCAAGTCGGAGGGGGCCGATTTGATTGTAAGCGCCTGTAACCTCTCGCACTCCGTCCTCGACATCTACCAAGGCAAGGCCTCTCGCACCACGGGGCTTGCGACCAACATCCCGGTCATTCACCTGACTGAGATGCTGTCTTACTCAATGGGCCATCACAACACCAGACTGGCTCAGTTGCGCACCCGAATCGCAATCATCGGTGACTGATTACGGGTTAATCTGCTTGCTGCCACTGCTCGAGACCAGTCTGTCCACGCGCCCTGAAGGTCTGTGGCGGGAGGGCCTCAGGAAAACTCCCGGCGCCCTCGGAATCGCTGGAGTCGACTTCTGATATCTCAGTACGGTGGAACTCGCGCTCTTCTAGTACAAACTGCTCGGCCGAAACTATCGAGTCGCCATCACGAACTTCGAACGCTCCGAGGTTGGATAGATCGACGTGCGGGCTGCGTGGGAGCTTCCTGCGAACACGGTGTACAGCCCGCTGCATGAACTCCTCCCTCCTCTCAGCCGCCGCCCTTGCTCCCTCGTCGCGCGTGTCCTCGGCGATTAGCACCACCACCTCGCCTTCCCGGTGCCTGCCCGTCCTACCTCGCCTCTGTATCGTGCGAATCTCACTGGGCACTGGCTCGTAGAAGATGACCAAGTCCGCGCTCGGGATGTCGAGCCCCTCCTCGCCCACCGAGGTGGCGACTAGGACATTGGCTGCGCCGGATCGGAACTCATCCAGCCTCTCCACCTGCTGCTTCGCGCTCAACCCGTCTCTACCCTCCCGACTCGATTGACCGACGAACTGCACAGGACGCGCCCCCTCGAGTCCCTTCAGCGACTTCTCGACCACTGCGACGGTGTCGCGGTAGGTAGCGAAGATGATGACTCGGGAATCGACGTCACGGCGCAACCTCTCTAGAACCAGTCTCCTGACTGCACCAACCTTGGTGTGAACCTCGCCCATCTCGGAAAGGCTCCTGCGCAGACTGGAAACCCGCGGGTCCCTCAGGAAGTTACGAGTCGACTTGGTTCCCGACTGCTCGCCGCGGGACATACGCTCTAGGGACTCGCTGGAAGCGGCGACGCCCTGGCACAGTAGGTGGTTGATCAGATGGTGGAGCCTCATCGCCGTAGCAATCTGGGAGACCGACTGGTAAGCACTGGACTCGCCTCTGGATATCGCTGTCTGAGCGCGTTCCATCGCGTTGGAGAGCCCGGCATGGCTGATGTTCCCGGGCATGACGTATCTGCCCAGTCTCTTCTCCCGGTCCACTATGCCGCTCTGCCACATCACCAGAGGCTCTGCGAGTTTTCTAATCTGGTCTGGAACCCTGACCTTCACTTCGTGTATCTCGAGACCGGCCAGATGCTTCGCCAGCATGACCTCACCACCAGTTCTCAGGTGAATCCTCCCGATGCCGAGCCTAGAGCAGACCTCCTCGACCTGCTCGGTCCTTGAACCCGGACTCGCGGTGGTGGCGAGGACGAGTGGCTGCGAGGCCTGTGAGAGGTACAGGTCTCCGACCTGAGCCATCGCGTGGTCACCCGTAGCATGATGACCCTCGTCGACTACCAGCAGGGAGCACTCGGAGAGGTCGAGGACCCCTCTCAGAACATCGTTCCTGACGACCTGAGGAGTGGCTATGACTAATCTGGAAGAGCCCCACATTCCGACACGCTTCTTGACCACGTTCTGCCCGGTTATCGAAATCGGGTTGACGGCCTCGCTATCGCTGAGTACAGGCTCGATGCCGCGCAGATGCTGTTCTACGAGAGCGACGGTAGGGGCGACCATCAGGATCCAGCCGTCCGTGCTGGCGATCCTATCTGCGATTACCATCCACGCGACCACTGTCTTACCGGCCGCTGTGGGCAGTACCAGCATCATCGATCCAGACAGTGCCTCGTCCGTAGCCTCGAGTTGGTATGCACGAGCCTCGATGACCTCTGACGAGAGGCTCGGATGGCATACTCTGCGTTCCATGGACAGATACCTTGAGAGTCAGGGTTCTAAATCGTTGCACAGGCCCACCAGTTCACTTACACCCCGTAGGGGTGGCGCGGCTTCTACCCCGATTCGTTCAAATAGGGTATGTTAGTCGCAAGCCCGCTCACTACGTGAGGAACCAGACACCACAAGGCACTGCACAGCATCCTGCACACTAGGTTCGCGTTCGCGGACCGGGTTCGGTGTCACGGTTCCTCCTTAACGCAGTGGCCCGGCAGAACGCCGCATATGCGGCGTGATGGCGGTAAACGCATGGAGGACCCCAAATGGCCGACCGCAGCAAGCCCCGCCGAGGTAGCATGGGCTATAGCCCTCGCAAGAGGGCGATACGCCAATACGGTCGAATCAGCTCATGGCCTGACTCGGACTCCTCTGAGGTCAGGGTGCAGGGCTTCGCTGGCTGGAAGGCTGGGATGACCCACGTTCTGGTCCGTGACAACAACCCACATTCTCCTTCTGCCCGTCAGGAGGTCCGCAAGGCCGTCACTGTCGTCGAGGCACCTCCAATGTGCGTTCTCGCCATCCGTGGTTACAGGATGACTCCCTATGGCATGCAGACCGCCGGCGAGGCTTGGGCCGATGCCGACGGCGGTCCCGACGGCCTGATGCCTCGCTTCGCCAACCAGAGCCGGGGCGAGCACGACAGGGATGAGGGCCGCAAGCCTTCCAAGCGCGGTGGACGCATCCCTTCTCGAAACGGCAACTCCTCAGACGCCGCAATGGAGTCACTGCAGAATGCCGACCTCTGCGAGATTCGACTTATCGTCTCCACCCAGCCTGCCCTCGTCAAGAGCGTGCCCAGCAAGACCCCCGAGATCATGGAAGTCGCTCTGGTAGGTGGCGACAACTCCTCCAAGCTGGAGTGGGCCAGAGAAAAGCTCGGCGGAGAGATTTCTCTCGACGACGTCTACCAGACCGGCCAGGAGATCGACGTCGTTGGCGTAACCAAGGGCAAGGGATGGCAAGGATCCATCAAGCGATGGGGCATCAAGCTCCTGTCTCACAAGAACAGCAAGCGCCGACGTCAGGGCGGCAACATGGGTGACTTCGGGACCCGCTACGTCCGCAAGACCATCCGTCAGGCAGGGCAGGTCGGTTACCACCAGCGCACAGAGCTGAACAAGCGCATCCTGAGGATCTCCAACCCCGAGGAGTCCGACATCACTCCTGCAGGCGGCTTCCTGAACTACGGCGAAGTCACCAATCCATACATGATCATCCAGGGCAGTCTGCCCGGTCCGGCCAAGCGCATGCTTCGATTCCGCGAGGCTATTCGCTCGAGGCCGACCAAACCGGAGGTCGACATCACCTACGTGAGTACCTCAAGCAAGCAGGGAGCGTGATTGAATGAAGACGAAGGCATACAATCTGGTTAATTCGGTCGAGCAGGAGGAGCTCGACGCGGGTCTTCTGGCTGAGTACTACTTCGTCGAGGCCAACGACGGCAAGAGCGTCACCCTGCCAGACGTCTTCTCCTCTGAGGTCCGTGAGGACATCATCCGCTCGGCAGTCCTGGCCTCGCGCGCCAACCGCCGCCAGCCGTACGGCCACCGCGAGCACGACGGCAAGCGAGCCCCCCAGCCCGGAATGAAGCACTCCGTGGAGTGGTGGGGCAAGGGCCGGGGCGTCTCGAGGATCATGCGTAAGACCGGACAGCGAACCGGCGCCCAGAACCCGCACACACGTGGCGGCCGCCGGGCCCATGGTCCAAAGGTCGACAAGGACTGGTCACAGAAACTCAACTCGAAGCAGCGCCGTCTGGCGCGCGACTCCGCCATCGCCGCAACCGTCGATACCCGGATGGTCGCTGCTCGTGGACACCGCTTCGACGACGATATCCGCTTCCCGATAGTCATCGACGGCTACGTCGAGTCACGCAACGGCTCAGACGAGAAGTACGATGTCGAGTCCCTGCCACTGCAGTACTCGACCCGCAAGTTCGTCGCGATGATGGAGGGGCTCGGACTCAGTGCGGACCTCGAACGAGCCAAGGGAGGTCGGAACATCCGTGCCGGCAAGGGCAAGATGCGAGGACGCCGATACAGGACCCCGAAGAGCATCCTCGTCGTAGTCTCCAACCGAGACGGCCTACACAAGGCCGCTCGCAACGTTCCCGGCGTAGACGTCGTCGTCGCCAAGGACCTGAGCGCCGAGGACCTAGCCCCTGGCGGTGACGCAGGACGCCTCACAGTCTGGACGAAGGCAGCGGTAGAGGCACTGGAGTGATTTCGATGGTAGACCCGTACGACATCATACTGATGCCTTGGATCACGGAGAAGACCCTAGAGGCACGCCGAGTCGCGGACGAGGAAAGTGGTTACAGGGAGAACAACAACAGAATCGAATTCATCGTCCGCCGAGAGGCGACGAAGAAGGAGATTCGCGAAGCCGTCGAACAGATGTTCGATGTCAAGGTCGCCAAGGTCAACACGAGAATCACAATCACCGGCAAGCACGCCAGCGTTCGTCTTGCCGACGGTTACGACGCAGAGGAGGCCGCGCTCAAGCTGGGCGCGTTCTGATGAGGTGAGAAGATGGGTAAGCGCACACGTTCACAGCGCCGCGGGTCGAGCCCCAAGAACAAGGTCTCGAGCCACCGCTTCCCAGCCGCGAATAGACTTCCACGTGTCAACGGCGAGACTGGACGAGTCGTCGACCTCGTCCACAGCCCCGCTCATACCGCCCCATTGGCCAAGGTCAAGTTCGACGACGGCACCGTGGGCCACATCGCAGCCCCCGAAGGCATCTCAATCGGCCAGAGCGTTTCCTTCGGTGACAACGTCTCGCTCAGGCCGGGGAACGTCACCACTCTCGAGCAGATTCCCGAGGGCACCCCGATCTGCAACGTCGAGTGCCGCCCCGGCGATGGTGGCAAACTCGCCCGCTCCGGCGGCAACTCCGCCAGGCTCGAGGCTCGCATGGACGACAAGGTCAGGGTCCGTCTGCCCAGCGGCAAGCATAAGGATCTGCCATCCAAGTGTCGCGCAACCATCGGCGTCCTGTCCGGCCATGGCCGCGCTGAGAAGCCTCTGATGAAGGCCGGTGCCGCTCACTACCGCGCCAAGGCGCGAGGCAAGCCCTACCCGACCGTCAGCGGCGTGGCGATGAACCCAGTAGACCATCCGCACGGTGGCGGCAACCACCAGGCAGTCCACGGTCCGAGCTCAGTCAGCCGCAACGCTCCGCCCGGCCAGAAGGTCGGAAACATCGCCCCTAAGCGAACCGGCCGCGGAAGATCAAGGCAACAGGAGGAGACCTGAAATGGCTCGTCGAAGATCAAAGAAGATGTTCCGCTCGCCCAAACTGGCGAGGCGTCAGGCCCGCAAGCGACGCTCAATGATTAGCGAACGCCGCAAGAAGGAGTTCCTGTGGCGCGGCTACACACTGGAGCAGCTCTACGAGCTCCCGCTCTACCCTCCTGAGGATGACCCGGATTCGGCGTGCATCGCCACTCTGATGCCGGCTCGTGCCAAGCGTTCACTATCACGCGGCCTCAGTCCCGAATGCCAGAAGTTCCTCGAACGAGTGCGCTCGAGCAACGGCGGGGCCATCAGGACGCACTGCAGAGGCATGTACGTCCTGCCGGAGATGATAGGCACCACAGTAGGAATCCACAACGGCAAGAACTTCGTCAATGTCGAGATAGTCCCCGAGATGATCGGCCACGCACTGGGAGAGTTCGCTGGTACCCGCAAGTCCGTGACCCACACCGGACCTGGTGTCGGCGCTACCCGATCGTCCCAGCACGTGGCACTGAAGTGAGGTGAGAAGAATGAGCAGGAGAGCAGGAAAGCCGCAGTCGGGATACACCCAGCTGCTGGAAGGTTCGAACCTGGTCACCGCCCGCGCAGTCAATATCGACTGCCACCACAAGCACTGCTACCACATAGCCAAGGCGATTCGCGGCATGAACGCGGCCACCGCCGTTGGGTACCTCGAGGACGTCATCGCCAAGAAGAGGGCGATACCCTACACCCGCCGCTCCCGCAGAGGCCGTGGTGGCAACACAATGGCAGGTCACCGCAAGGGCAAGATGGGACCTGGGAAGTACCCGAACAAGGCCTCGAAAGAGTTCATCAAACTAATCAACAGCGCGATGGACAACGCTCGCCAGCGCTTCGACACCCTCGATGCAGAGGATATGACGATCACTCACGTGGCTGCCCATCGCGGACAGGTCGCGACAAACTGGCGTCCGCGCGCCATGGGCCGCGCCACGCCGAGCAACCACTACCAGATCAATCTCGAGGTCTTCCTCGAGCACTCCGGCGAGGGAGAGAGTGAGGACGAATTCTGAGGTGAGTACATGAAACAGCAGAATACGATCCGGGCCTTCATTCACCGCAATGTCGAGCGACAGCTCGTCCGCGAATACCTGCTCAGGGAGACCGAGCGCGCTGGCTTCGGTGGCCTGAGCTTCAACCGGACTCCAGAGGGCACCAAGGTGACTCTGCAGGCCGAGCAGGTCGGTCGCGTGATCGGCCGCCGCGGCAAGGTCATCCACGAGCTGCAGCGGCGCCTCCAGAACGACTTCATCCTCGAGAATCCTCATCTGGATGTCGAGGAAGTCGCCGAGTCTCGCCTCAGCGCGCAGATTATGGCCAGCCGCCTTGCGAGTTCCCTAGAGCGCGGCTGGTTCTTCCGTCGCGCCGGCCACAGCACCGCTCAGAACATCATGGACGCCGGCGCTCGTGGCTGCCTCGTCATCCTGAGCGGCAAGATAACCGGTCCCCGCCACCGTGTTGAGAAGTTCCAGCAGGGGCACGTCAAGTTCTGCGGTGAGACCGCTCTCGAGTTCATGGACACCGGCTTCTCGACCGCTGTCAAGAAACTCGGTACAATCGGTTGCACTGTCAAGATCATGCGACCGGGAGTCAAACTACCTCACGAGATCGCCATCATCGAGCGCATCGACTCGGGCCTGCCGCCTCTGGCGGAGGTCGTGATGTTCGAGGTCTCGGATGAGGAGACCGTCGAGGGGGTAGCTGCCCTCTCGGAGGAGCCAGCAGTCGACGCTGAGGACGTGGTCGACTCCGTCGTCGAGAAGATGGCAGGAATCGAGGACCAGACACAGGAGGAGGAGTGAATGACGCACGTGAGGTCCAGGGACATCGAGACGATGAGCCCGGAGCAGCGCCAGGACACGCTGGAAGAGCTGCAGGAGGAACTCCTCCAACTACGAGCACAGCAGGCACTTGGTGGCTCGGCATCGAACTCAGGAGCATACAAGCAGACGCGCAGGAGCATAGCCCGCTTGCTCACTCGGTTGAACCAGGGGACGAAGGAGTAGGAGTAGATGGCTGGGATTTGCAATCTGTGTGGACTGCCCGATGAACTGTGCATATGTCAAGAGATAGCGAAGGAACAACAGAAAGCAACAATCTCAGTAGTCAGGAGGAGGTATGGAAAGATGGTTACGATAGTAGAGGGAATCAACGATCCGGCCATCGACCTGGGCCAACTCGCTAAGATTCTGAAGGGAGCCTGCGCGAGCGGTGGCACCGTCAAAGGGCGCACCATCGAGTTGCAAGGCGACCACAAGAAGAGGGCCGCCAAGGTGCTTGAGCAGAACGGCTACCAAGTGGAGGTGCGATAGATGAGCGACGAGATCCACATGCCTTGGCTGGCCCGCAGCATCACTGTTTTGGAGTCCTCGGATCCAACTTTGGTCGGGCTGAGCGGCACCATCCTCAACGAGACCCGACGCACCATCCACGTCCAGACCGGAGAGGGTGAAGTCCGACTCGCGAAGAACGTGATCACATTCACCATCGACTCGGGGGACTCGATTGACGGATCCACCGTCACCCAGCGGCCCGAGGACCGCATCAACCGCAGGTACAGGAGGGACTGAGATGAGGGACATAGGCGTCGATGTCAAGACCCCAGAAGGAGAGTGGGACGGTAGCGACAGCTGCCCGTTCCACGGCAGTCTGAGACTGCGCGGGCAGATTATCGAGGGCACTGTGTTCACTTCTGGAATGACCGACTCCATCGTGGTTGAGCGCGAGACCACTCGCTACATGAAGAAGTACGAGCGCTATGAGAAGCGCACCCGGCGCTACTCCGCCCACCTGCCTTCCTGCATCGGTGGCGTCGCCGCGGGTGACAAGGTCCGCATCATGGAATGCCGACCTCTCTCGAAGACCATCAAGTTCTGTGTGATTGAGAAGGAGGCAGTCGAATGAAGGGGATAGCAGGCCGTGTGACGGCAGGCCTCCCGGTACAGGCTCGCCTGGACTGCGTCGACAACACCGGCGCCAAGGTCGTGCAGGTGATAACCGTCCTGAAGAAGGGCGGGGTCGCTCGCCGCTACCCCGCAGCCGGAGTCGGCGACATGATCCGCGTGACCGTTCGCCGTGGCACTCCCGAGACCCGACGTCAGATATTCGATGCCGTAATCGTCCGGCAAGCGCGTCCCTTCAGGCGCGTCGACGGGACTTGGGTGCAGTTCGAGGACAACGCTTGCGTCATCACGAATAGACGCGGTGAGGTCCAGGGCTCGGACATAAAGGGACCAGTCAGCCGCGAGGCGGCAGAGCGCTGGCCACGAATCGCGGCCACGGCGAAGCAGATAGTGTGAGGTGAGATGATGGCGAGCAAGAACCCCGGAAAGCAGCGTCGAACCAGCAGCAAGGCCGCTATGCACGTCCAGCGCAAGCGACTGCGCGCGCGCCTCGTCTCCGATGACCCCCAGCTGCAGATGATCCGCACCGTCACGGTACGCGCCGGCGATGAGGTCGAAGTCCTCCGCGGAGACTTCGGCAACCCCAACAGCGTCAAGAACGACTCCAGGGGAAAGCGCCTGGGCCAGTCAAGAGGCCGTGCCGGAATCAAGGCGAATGTCGCGCGAGTAGACACCAACAAGGGCATGATCTACGTCGACGGACTCACCATCTCAACCTCTGACGGCAAGGAGGAGGGAGTCCCAATCAGACCCTCCAACCTCGTAGTGACCAACCTGTATGAGGGCGACCCACTGCGAATCAAGAGACTCATGGAAAGGTTCCAGAGAGGTGAGACCGATGAGTAGGAGCCACATCAAGCGCTTGGTAATGCCGCGAAGCTGGGCTCTGCCAAGGAAGGCCACGATATGGGTACAGAAGCCCAATCCGGGTGGCCACAGCATCGAGAACTGCATGCCTCTCGCGCTGATTCTGCGCGACATCCTCGGCGTCGCCCACACTCGACGCGAGGCCAATCGTATACTGCACTCGCGCCAAGTCATGGTGGATGGCAGAATCGAGACCGATGGAGGCCGCGGAGTCGGTCTGATGGATGTCCTCACCGTGGGAGGGAACAACTACCGATGCGTACTCGACACCAACGGCAAGCTGCGATACCGCCCCATCCACGCGCGCGACGCAGACAGCAAGGTCTGCCGCGTCATGGGCAAGACCACATTGCGCGGCTCGAAGAGCCAACTCCACCTCCACGACGGCAGGAATCTGGTAATGGACGATGCCTCGGCGTACAAGAGCGGCGACACCGTCGTCATCTCTCTACCCGAGCAGGATATCTCCGCTCACCACCCGTTCGGCGATGGAGCCACTGTCTATCTGACCGGGGGCAGCCACATAGGCGAGATCGTTACGGTACGCGGGCACGATGTCAAGCGCTCCTCCAAGCCGAACGAGGTCCAGTTCGACGACTTCCTCACAATCGCCGACTACGTGTTCGTCATTGGCAGCGAGTCAGACATTCCGGAGGCTGAGTCATGAGCGAGGAGACGAACACGATGCTCGCGCCTGGGATCGTCAAGGTCACTGTGAACATCGGAGTGGGCGAAGGCGGCCAGCGCCTGCAACTCGCAGAGAGAGTGCTTGAGATTCTGACCGGCATGAAGCCCGTGCGGACGCTCGCCACGCAGACCAACCGCGACCTAGGCACCCGCAGAGGATCCCCGATCGGCTGCAAGGTCACGATTCGTGAGCAGGACTCTATCAACTCCTTCCTCAAGGACGCCTTCTGGGTCCGCCAGAACACCCTTCCCGCGTACAACTTCGACTCACAGGGCAACCTCTCGTTCGGGATCTCCGACTACACCGACTTCCCGAAGCAGAAGTACGACCCTGACATCGGAATCTTCGGGATGGACGTCAATGTGGTACTCGAGAGGCCCGGACATCGCGTATCACGCCGACGCCAGCGCAGCGCCAGGGTGGCACGTAGTCACCGTGTCGGCCGCGATGAGTGCAAGCAGTGGATTGCAGAGCATTACGAGCTCGAGATCGTAGAGGAGTGAGAAAGATGGCGCACGACCACGGGAAGGAAATCGGCCGCTCCAATGGCTGCCGACGCTGCGGTCGCAAGAGGGGTATGATCCGACGCCACGACCTGAGACTCTGCCGCCAGTGCTTCCGCGATGTCGCACCCGAAATAGGATTCAAGAAGTACTCATGAGGTGAAAGATATGCAGTTCGACCCCCTAAGTGACGCATTTACTCAGATATTCAACGCTGAGCAAGCAGGCCACTACGAAGTGACCGTCAACCCCGCCAGCAAGATGCTGGGCAGCATGCTGTCCATCATGCAGAGCTCCGGCTACGTCGGCGAGTACCAGAGGATCGACGACGGACGCGGAGGGGCCTACCGCGTCGAGCTCATCGGCGCCATCAACCGCTGTGGCGTCATCAAGCCGAGGCATTCCGTCAAGCGCGCCGAGTTCGATAAGTGGGAGTCCAGATACCTGCCTGCCCGCGACTTCGGACTGCTCATCCTCACCACGAATCAAGGCATCATGAACCACTACGACGCCAAGAAGGAGAGGGTCGGTGGACGATTACTCGCATACATTTTCTGAAGGAGGGAGCAAGTTGCCTAAACTAGACCACATCTCACACTCGATCGCTCTTCCCGAGGGGGTGAGCGCGAGCATCGATGGCGAGGTGGTCACCATCTCCAAGGAAAGCGAGTCGCTTTCCCGTGAGTTCCGTCACCACAAGGTGGAGATCAGGTCCGTCGAAGGCGGTCTCGAGGTCTTCGTCAACCTGCCACGCCGCTCCGATAAGGCACTAGCGGGGACCTGGGCAGCGCATCTGCGTAACATGGCCCGCGGCGTCGACGAGGGCTTCGAGTATCGCCTCAAAGCAGTCTTCAGCCACTTCCCTATGAGCCTCAAGGTGGACGCGGCCAACAAGCAGTTCACCATCACCAATCTGTTCGGGGAGAAGGTACCGCGCGTAGCCAAGTTGCCTTGGGATGAAGTCGAGGTGCGCGTCGAGAACAAGACCGACGTCGTAGTGAAGGGAGCGGACCGCGAGAAGGTCGGACAGACAGCCGCCAACATCGAGCGTGCGTGCAGAATCAAGAAGCGAGACAGACGAGTATTCCAGGACGGCGTCTACATCGTCTCGAAGGGAGCCTGAGGGGGAAGTGAGATGGTGGAATACGAGGAGATGACCGTCGCCCAACTGAAGGACGTGCTACGCGAGCGCGAACTACCGGTCTCCGGCAAGAAGGCCGAGCTCATCGCCCGGCTCCAAGAGGCGGACGATGCTGCCGAGGAGGAATTCATCGACGAGGTCGACGAGGACTTCGACGAGGATGACGAGTTCTTCGACGACGAGTGGGACGACTTCCACGTCGCTCGCCAGAAGCCGGTCCTTGACGAGTCGACAATCTCCGACATCGAGGTCCTCAACGCTCAGAAGAAGAAGCAACCAGCCTTCCGCAGACAGGAGTGGTTCCGATACAGGAGACTCTCGAAGACTGGCTGGAGGAAGCCCAAGGGCATGCACTCCAAGCAGCGAATGAACCTCAAGTACCGCTCGCCTATGGCCCGTATCGGTTACAGGAAGATAGCCTCGGTCAGGGGCTTGCACCCATCCGGATTCGAAGAGGTCCACGTCCACAAGCCCAGCGATCTCGAGGGTATCGACCCCGAGCGCCAGGCGGTCCGTATCGGCTCCAGAGTCGGCAACAGGAAGAGGGCGCAGATCCACGACCGTGCTGACGACCTGGGCCTCAGGGTCCTAAACCGCAGGCGCATCGAGCGCAGGGGGGACCTGCTATGATGATCACGAATCAGAAGCGTATGGCCGCCCAGATACTCTCTCAGAGGGAGGGCCGCCAAGTTGGAATCCACCGTATCTGGATTCACCCGGACTACCTCGAGGAGATATCGAATGCGGTCCAGAAGGACGACATTCGAGAACTGATTGAAGAGGGCCTGATCAAGGCCAGGCCAATCCAGGGTACGAGCCGAGCCCGCGCTCGCAAGGCCACAGCACAGAGGGCCAAGGGACGACGCAAGGGACATGGCTCGCGCAAGGGCAGCTCCAACTCGCGCAATCCCAGGAAAGCGCGCTGGATGAGCCTCATTCGAGCACAGCGCAGGGAACTCAAGGGACTGCGCGCCGACGAGTCGCTAACTCCCTCGCAGTACAGGTACTACTACCGCAAGTCGAAGGGCGGCTCTTACCGCTCAATCGCGCATATGCGCTCCAACATCGAACTCGACGGCACCAAGCTAGGAGGCGGCAAGTGATGGCACACGGCAAGAGCCAGAGGCTCCGATTCAAGCGCCGGCGCAACGGCAAGACGGACTACCGCCGAAGGTTGAGGATGCTCAGGGGCGGAATCCCGAGAGCAGTCGTCCGGGTTTCGAACACCCAGGTCACCTGCCAACTCGTCGAGTTCGGAATGGACGGCGACAGAGTCCTCGCATCAATCACCGGCAAGGGCATCGCCGACAAGTACGGCTGGCCTTCCGACGCCTCGAGGAAGTCCGTACCCGCCTGCTACGTCGCGGGCTACGCCCTCGCCAAGTCGGCCATGGCCGACGGCCACGACGAGGCAATCCTCGACATCGGACTCGCCGCGTCGTCATCAGGGAACCGAGTCTTCGCAGCCCTCAGGGGCATGGTCGACGCAGGGCTTGACGTCCCTCACGGCGAGGGCGTGCTGCCAGATGATGACAGGATCAACGGCACGCACATCGACGAATCGGTAGCCGCTGCGGTCGAGGCAGCCAAGAAAGCGATAGAGGAGGCTTAGTGATGAGCGAAGAGGAGATTACCGAAGCAGCCACTGAGGAAATCAGCGAGGAACCGGAACCGGAGAATCTAGCGCCCGGGCTCGCCATGGCCCGCGCTCCTCCGGTGGAGCAAGAGGGCGACGCCCGACGCCGCCGCGGCCCAGACCCGCTGGCCGCCCTGAGGGCATGGCAGCCACGCACCCGTCTGGGCAGGATGGTGATGAACGGACAGGTCTACACCTACGAGCAGGCCATCGAAACCGGCCTGCCGATGCGCGAGATCGAGATCGTCGACGCGCTCCTGCCCGACCTCGCCGACGACGTGCTCTCAGTCAACATGATCCAGAGGATGACCGACTCGGGCCGAAGGGTCCGATTCAACGTCCTCTGCGTTGTCGGCAACGGCGACGGCTACGTCGGTATCTCCGTGTGCAAGGGAAAGGAGGTCGCGAGCACCATCCGCAAGGCCATCGACAAGGCCAAGCTCAATATTATTCCAGTGATGCGAGGAAACGGCTCATGGGAGTCCTCGGAAGGTCCCGGTACCAGCGTCCCGTTCAAGGTGACCGGACGCTCGGGCTCCACTCGGATCACCCTGATGCCCGCACCCGCTGGGAAGGGCCTGGTCATCGGCGACTACGGCCGTCGCGTCCTGAACCTCGCCGGAATCACCGATGTCTGGTCGCGCTCGGCCGGCCAGACTCGAACCACCATCAACTTCGCTCGCGCGACCTTCAACGCGCTCGTCGAGATGAACCTCACTCGACTCACTGACGAGGACCGACGTCGGCTGAACATCACTCAGGGGAGGACGATGGAATGACCTTCCTAGTGATACGCGTCCGAAGCGACCGGGGGGTCAGGCCGAAGATCCGCGATACCATGTCGATGCTGAACCTCACTCGCGTCAACCACGCGGTGCTGATTCCCGACACCCCCGCCTACGCCGGGATGCTCCAGAAGGCCAAGGACTACGTCACCTGGGGTGAGATCGAGGCCGACACCATCGCCAGTCTGCTCAAAGAGCGCGGACGGATGACCGGCGACAAACCCGTCACCGACGCGGGGATCAAGGCAGGCAGCGAATACTCCACCATCAAGGCACTCGCCAAGGCAATCGCTGCCGGGGATGCCAAGACGAACGACGTCGAGGAACTCAAGCCGGTCTTCCGCCTGCACCCCCCGAGGGGCACCAAGGGTTGGGGCGGCATCAAGCGCGGCTTCTCCATCGGCGGCGCCCTAGGCTTCCGGGGCGAGGCCATCACAGAGCTGGTCGGAAGGATGATCTGAGGTCTTCACATGGTATCACGCACTAACAAGTTCCGAGGCCGCAGCCGCTACCACGGCCGTGGCAAGAAGGCCGGCCGAGGCGCTGGCAAGCGCGGCGGCCGAGGCAATGCTGGAATCAACAAGCACAGGTTGATGACCCGGCTGAAGTACATGCCAGGGCACTGGGGGATGCACGGCTTCAACCGACATCCGAGCCTGCGCAGCGTCAACATCTCAATCAATGTCCAAGGGGTGCAGGATTTAGCTGAGGGCGACTCAATCGACCTCGGTGAGTTGGGCTATGACAAGCTCCTCGGCAAGGGCCGGATCGACCGCGCCATACACATCACCGTCGCCGAGGCCAGCTCTCGCGCAATAGAGAAGGTCGAGGCCGCGGGCGGATCCGTCACCGTCGAAGACCCTGACGACGATGACCGGGGCGAGTTGGAAGAGGAGTGAGCCAAATGGTCGAGCGCCGTCCCAATGCGATTGGCCTGGCGATAATGGCCACCATCTACTGGGGGGCCCTGTTCTACTGGCTCAGGGACGACCTGCTCGACGGCGCGGCCGACGAGCAGACCCGCGCTCTGAAGATGCTCCTCGTCTCCTTCCCGTACGTCGGCTTCGTCATGTGGTCGGCGATGACCGACCTTCCCGAGAACATCAGGGAGATCCCCTATCTGGGCAGGAGCCTGAAGGGGCTGATTTGGCTCGCCTTCGTGCTCGCTCTGGCATACTGGGGATGGGTGGACGAGGCCGCAATCGGCTACCTGTTGGTCGGAGTCGCCCTATTGGGGCTGGGTGCTTCGATGTCCATGGTCTGTCTGCTGTACTCCGGAACCGAATCCAGTAGGCTGTACGGCCTGTCACGACTGGTCGACGTCTACCCGAGCATCACCAAGCCCGAGGGCCACGTCCGATTCAACCAGAAACTGTGGACC
This sequence comes from Candidatus Thalassarchaeum betae, assembly GCA_022448665.1. Taxonomy (GTDB): domain Archaea; phylum Thermoplasmatota; class Poseidoniia; order Poseidoniales; family Thalassarchaeaceae; genus Thalassarchaeum. Next base: position 31,437 of record JAKUUO010000015.1, read on the forward strand.
ACCGTCCTCGTCCTGATCATCTACTTCATGATGACCAACGTGATGATCTACGGACTGTCCTCTTCGACTCTCGACATCTTCTCGTCGTTCAGAGCCATCATGGCGGGAGCCTCAGGTTCGATCATGCACCTCGGAATCGGGCCGATCGTCACCGGCTCGATCATCATGCAGTTGTTCGCCGGTGCCAAGATCATCCAGCTCGACCTGCAGAACTCAGGAGACAAGCAGCTGTACCAGGGGGTCCAGAAACTGCTCGTGCTGTTCATGATCCCAATCGAGTCCATCCCGCAGGTCTACGGTTTCCTCGACCCGAGCGCGGCGGTGATCAGCGACTACGGCATAGGTTGGGCAAACGCCATCATCGTTTCCCAGTTGTTCATCGGCTCGTACCTCGTGTTCCTGCTGGACGAGCTGGTCAGCAAGTGGGGAATCGGCAGCGGCATCTCGCTGTTCATCGCCGCTGGCGTGGCCCAGTCCACCTTCGTCGGGACCCTGTCCCCGCTGCCTACCGTGCAGGGCTCACCCCTGTCGTTCGAGAACCCGCCCTCAGGAGTCCTGCCGATGATATTCTACACGCTGAGGACGGCCACCAACTCGCAACTGGTCTCGGAGAACGGCTTCGAGCTGATACTGCTGAATCACGCCAACCCAGTCGCTGCTCTGGCCTCGTCAATCCTCGTGTTCCTGGTCGTGGCGTACGCCGAGTCGAGCAAACTAGAGCTGCCTCTGACTCACGGCAAGGTCCGTGGGCACAGAGGGCAGTATCCAATCCGCCTCGTCTATGCGAGCAACATACCGGTCATCCTGATGGCCGCCCTTCTGGCCAACGTCAACATGTTCACGCTCCTGTTCTGGAGCCACCCCGTCCTGTCCACCGTTCCGATATTAGGCAGGAACGGCGCGTGGAGCAAGGCGCACTGGTTCGGTGCCTACGAGGTCGGAGCGACCACCCCCACGGACGGCTTCGCCTGGTACTCCTCCATGGTCAACGGCGTTGGCGACTGGCTCATCCCACTGCTCAACCAGACAGGCGACGCCTACGGCCACAGCCTGGGCCAGATCATGGTCCACGTCTTCGTCTATGTGTTCTTCATGACGGCCGGTTCGACCGTCTTCGCGAAGTTCTGGATCGAGACCACCAACATGGGCACCAAGGACGTCGCCAAGCAGATCGAGCGCACCGGGATGCAGATCCCCGGGTTCCGCAAGAACCCGGTCGTGCTCGAGCGCATACTCGAGCGCTACATCCCGCCCGTGACCCTGTTCTCCGGTGCCTTCGTCGGACTGCTGGCTTCCGGTGCCGACCTACTGGGAACGGTCGGTAACGCAACCGGCACCGGACTGCTCCTAGCCGTAGGCATCATCCTGCGAACATACGAGCAGATCCAGAAGGAGCAGGCCATGGAGATGCACCCCATGCTGCGCGAGTTCTTCGGAGCAGAGTGAACCGGATAACCGATGCACTGCTCCGTACCATCGATACTGCCCCCCTCGTCATGTTGAAATACCGTAGGAAGGTCGGCGGAACGCTGCGTCAAACCGGCGTTGGAGATTGAGCACCTAGGTGCGATGAGATTCTCCTTCAGGTAGGACGCTGCCGAGGAAGTGCGGCCACGAACCTTTCGTGGTTGAGGAGGTTAACCACAATTATGACTTGACCCCCGTTTCAAGGGGGTGCAAGAAGCAGATTTTTACATTCAATTCATTGAGATTTGAAGGTGCATCTGCGCCAATAACCAATTAGTGACAACTTGTGATAAACAGACTCTGAAAGGATCGGTGATTCCGCTCACGCGAAATCCGGTTGATCCTGCCGGAGGCTACCGCTATTGGAGTTCGATTAAGCCATGCGAGTCGCGAGTCTTAGGGACTCGGCGTACCGCTCAGTAACACGTGGGTAACCTGCCCTATGCTGGGGGATAACCTCGGGAAACTGAGAATAATACCCCATAGTTCACCACGCCTGGAACGGTGGGTGGACCAAAGCTCCGGCGGCATAGGATGGGCCTGCGGCGTATCAGGTTGTAGGGGGTGTAATGTACCCTCTAGCCCTCTACGCGTACGGGTGTTGAGAGACATCGCCCGGAGATGGATTCTGAGACACGAATCCAGACCCTACGGGGTGCAGCAGGCGCGAAAACTTGGCAATGCGAGAAATCGTGACCAGGGAACTCCAAGTGCATCGGGTAAGACCGATGCTTTTCTTGACTCTTCAAAGGTCTTGGAATAAGGGGTGGGTAAGGACGGTGCCAGCCGCCGCGGTAATACCGGCGCCCCAAGTGGTAGTCGCTTTTATTGGGCCTAAAACGTCCGTAGCCGGTCTGGTACATTCGTGGGTAAATCAACCAGCTCAACTGGTTGAATTCTGCGAGCACGGCCAGACTTGGGACCGGGAGAGGTGTGGGGTACTCTCAGGGTAGGGGTAAAATCCTGTCATCCTGAGAGGACCACCTGTTGCGAAGGCGCCACACTAGAACGGATCCGACGGTCAGGGACGAAGCCTAGGGGCACGAACCGGATTAGATACCCGGGTAGTCCTAGGTGTAAACGCTGTGGACTTGATGTTGGGGGCGCTCCGAGCGCACTCAGTGTCGAAGCGAAGGTGATAAGTCCACTGCCTGGGGAGTACGGTCGCAAGGCTGAAACTTAAAGGAATTGGCGGGGGAGCACCGCAACCTGAGGATTGTGCGGTTTAATTGGATTCAACGCCGGAAAACTCACCATAGCCGACGGACATATGAAGGCCAGCGTAACGAGCTTGCCGGATTGTTCGAGAGGTAGTGCATGGCCGTCGTCAGTTCGTACCGCAAGGCGTTCTGTTAAGTCAGATAACGAACGAGACCCTCATCCCTATTTGCTAACCCGATCTCCGGATCAGGCGCACTATAGGGAGACCGCTGGCGCGAAGTCAGAGGAAGGCGAGGGCAACGGTAGGTCAGTATGCTCCGAATGCTATGGGCTACACGCGCAATACAAAGGACGGGACAATGGGCTGCTGCTCCGAAAGGAACGATGGCTATCCCGAAACCCGTTCGTAGTTCGGATTGAGGGCTGTAACTCGCCCTCATGAAGCTGGATTAGGTAGTAATCGCGTCTCAAAAAGGCGCGGTGAATATGCCCCTGCTCCTTGCACACACCGCCCGTCAAACCATCTTAGTTGTGGGTGGGTGAGGCTACCTCTCTATGTGGTATTCGAGCCTGCCTTCGACAAGGAGGGTTAAGTCGTAACAAGGTATCTGTAGGGGAACCTGCAGATGGATCACCTCCTACGAAACTCGGAAAAAACGGGGGGCGGGGCGACTTCGGTCGCCCCGTCTTCCAACCTCAGACCTCCTGTTCCGCCGGTCTGGCGCGTGCGCTCGCGTGCGCGAGGCCGAATACCGCTGGACTGCGCTAAAGCGGTGCATTTATTGCATTAAAGCGAAGGTATATACCCACTATATGCTGTAGCAAGGCCATGCGAAGTTTACTCGCTACAACTATGATGCTGTTAATGATGACTGCGGCCCTAGCGGGCTGTGCGGGATCCGATATCACCCAAGAGGATGTGGATGCTGCGAGAGAGGAAGGCAGAGCTGCTGGAATTGCAGAGGCCACCCCTGTGAGCACGCTGGACACGATCATCGATCGCGGTTCAATGAAGTGCGGTGTTAAGGAGTCCCAGTACGGAATGGGATACCTGGATGCTGGAACCGGAGTTCGCTCTGGTCTGGATATCTCCTACTGCCGCGCTGTTGCAGCTGCTCTAGGGCTGAACCCCGATACCGATGTCGAGTATATCCCGGCCTCAGGATCGGACCGCTTCGACAAGCTAGCCTCCGGCACCATCGACGTGCTAATCCGCACCACGACCTGGACAACCAGCCGTGATGCAGATCTGAACGCCGATTTCGCTGGAATGAACTTCTTCGATGGACAAGGTATCCTGGTACGCGAAGACGCGTTCGGGGCTGCTGCCTCCGGCAACTCGGCTGGTGCACTTGACGGCGCAAACATCTGCGTCGGAATTGGTACCACAACCGAGGGTAACATGGTGGACTGGTTTTCCTCAAGGGGAATCGCATTCACCTCCGTCCCTGTGGCTGACGCTGCAGAGGCAACTGCCAAGTTCATCGATGGTTCGTGCGACGCCTTCACTGGCGACATGTCCGCAATGGTAGCCAAGAAGTGGCAACTTGATGGTGACGACTCAATGGGAGGCGTCGACATCTGGATTGCATCTGAGCTGATGTCCAAGGAGCCGCTAGGAGCGGCAACCCGCGACATGGACTCCGACTTCAAGGACGTCGTGGCTTGGGTCTGGTATGGAATGGTAACCGCTGAGGAGATGGGTGTCACCGCTGCAAACGCAGCTGCATCCGCCGCCGCTGCCTGCGATGGTAGCGACCCTGGTATGTGCCGCCTACTAACCGAGAACCTCGGCCTAGGCACTGCAACCAACCCGCTTGCGGGCGACTGGATGCAGGCTGTTCTAGCAACCGCTGGAAACTATGGCGAGGCCTATGACGACGCGTTCTGCGACGGCACCTACGACGGTGTCAGCGGATCCGCCGCCATGACCGGCTGCCTGATCTCGCGTGTCGGAACCCTGAACGCTCTCGTTTCCGAGGGTGGGATCCAGTACGCACCAGCAATGCGCTGATCGCATTAACTGACTGATCGGAATTACGTAAGCCTCTGGGGGGGGAAATCTCCCCCAGGGGCCTCACTACCCTTTTACACCCCATGCTCCCCTTAGGGGAGCATGGTCCTCGATGAGTCCGCCTCTATTGAGGGGGACGAATCCAAAGGAACCGATACGTGGAGCATGAGTCTCTACGATCAGCTAACGAGTTCGGATGGAAGGATAAACCAACTTAGGTTCCTAATCCTGATTTTGTCAGTGGGATTTCTACTTGGACTAATCTCAATATTACTATCTATCTCTTCCTCGTTATCAGTTGAAATCTCCGGCGCCTTAGTTGCGTTACCTACACTCTACATCTGGTATTCATTGGTCGTTAAGAGACTCCAAGACACTGGTAGAGGAGGTCAGTGGAAACAATATGCACAAATTAGTGTAGTTTTAAGCATAATTTCCAATCCGGCATCACTGATTCTAATATCCAGATTAATCGAAGGTATCGGGTTAGAGAATTCGACTATCGTGGACATTATCCTATTATTGTTGATTCTTTCTTCCACCATCGTATCAGCTCTCCTTACGATTATCTGCATATTCTTTAGTGCTGCTCTCCGCGGCAACGCCTACGGTCCAGAAGACCCCTTCCTCGAAGGATTGGTTAGAAGACTCCCCCGAGTCTATTCTGCTCGCGATTTCTTGAGAGTCTATGTCGTACCTGTCTTGGGCGTCTACCTGTTCTGGCTGTACTGCAACAAGTTCCTCGGGATGTCGATCGGCTACCTCTCTACGATGGCCAGGGACATCACAATCGCCGGCACCCAGATGAACACCTCGTACTACCCTATGGAGAAACTGGCCCTGATTGTCGGCGGGGTCATCCTGATCTCCTTCATGCTCGAGCAGAACGAGATGCCGACCCTCTTCAGGGGGTTGCGAAGACGAGAGTGGAACGTCATCTCCGAGTGCTCGAGCTCGATATTCGCCATCCTGTGCTTCGTGCTCTCTTACATCCTGGCGACCAGTGGCCTAGAACTGACCCCCGGGGCCCAGGCCCCATTCTTCTTCTTCGGAGGCGCTATCGTTGCCGGAG